>NZ_JVPL01000113.1:0-9419 GCF_001054655.1 Bacillus sp. 220_BSPC | reverse complement strand
CCGTGAATTCGCACATTTCTCGTGTATTTCAGCAGTTTACTCGTGAATTTGAGCAGTTTACTCGTGAGTTTGGGCAGTTTACTCGTGAGTTTGGGCGGTTTACTCGTGAGTTGGGGCAGTTTACTCGTGAGTTTGAGCAATTTACCGAGTTTGGGCAGTTTACTCGTGAATTTGAGCAATTTACTCGTGAGTTTGGGCGGTTTACTCGTGAATTCGCATTATTTACTCGTGAGTTTGATCGATTACTTTTGAAAGGGTCAGTCCATCACCGATTGGGATTAGCATGGATTCCAGTTGAGGATGTTTGGCCACCGTTTCATTGAATGACTTCATAAAGGCAGTGTGACGTTTAGGTTCAGCATCCGGATCAGCGACACTGCCCCTTGCAAGTACGTTATCCATGACGATTAAAGCACCCGGCTCTGCCAGTTTAATGCAATATTGCAGGTAATTTTCATAATTGTCCTTATCAGCATCTATAAAGAAGAAATCAAATTTCTTGTTATCACGAGCGAGTTTTTCAAGGCTTTGCAGGGCTTCTCCGGTCATATAGGATACTTGATCGCCAAAGCCAGCTTTGGTTAGATTGCGATAAGCCAATTTTGCGTATTCCTCCTTTAATTCAAGGGAGGTTAATTTACCTTCGCTGCCGAATCCTCTGGCAAGGCAAATCCCGCTATAGCCTCCAAGAGCGCCTATTTCCAACACATTTTTAGCTCCTGAAATGGATATAAGCATGGTAAGAAGTTTGCCAGATGAGGGAGATACCGAAATGGACGGCATTCCGTTTTCTAGTATGGACGCAATGACTTCTTCCAAAAGATCATCTTTAGTATAAAATAATGAATCGATATAACTGTTAATTTGTTTCATTCATTTCCATTCCTTTCTCATTGGAAGTTTCCTTTTCTTCATTGCCCTTTTCGGCTGCTTCTTCATTTTCTTGTATTTCAAATAATTGAATGAATTCGTTGATTAACATATCAATCGCTTTTAATTCACCGACTAAGATTTGCTGAATGGATTGAAATTCTGGTTGATCTAACTGTTCCTTAATGGTTGAACGTTTAAGGTTCATCATGTCTAAAAAAGCGATGGCTCTTCCGCGGCGAAACGTTTTTGGGCCACGATGGTGTGCAGCATGGTCTTTTCCTCTGTGATGTCCATCTTTTTTGGATTTTTCATTTCTCATGTAAACAACCTCTTTCTGTGTATACATACGTATACATTTTTCTCTCTTATGTTAAATGTATACGTATGTATACAAAATGTCAAATGGCAATCAAATAGAAAAATTAAATTAAAAGTTTGTCTAAATTGTGAATTCGTTATTTTGAGGGGTAAAAAAGTACTTACATTCAAAGATTGGCATGGTACTTGCTTCCGTACAAACGAATACATTGAATGCATTGCCAAAACAATTCTATCCGGATGGCATTGCGATTACGCAAACATCTCAACAAGTATCAGGGGCAATTGGGATAACGGTCATGGTGTCTCTATTCTCTGCGAAGCAAAATGGCTACTTGAATGATGTGGCAAATGATTTACCGGCAGCTGCTGCCTCTGGTTCATCACTTGTATTTAAAATTAGTTTGATTTTCGCCATCGTGAATGTGGTGCTTTCATTGTTCATGAAAAAACCGAAGTAACAAAAATAAAAAAACAGATCACCTTTCAAACGGGTGATCTGTTTTTCTTATTTTTGAACTTTACTTAGTAAATCCAAAAGCTGCTGTTTTTCCGTCTCATTCAAGTTGGCAAACTGTGACGCCTGAAAATGCTCTTGTTTTGGAACGACTTCATGAAAGAACTCTTTACCTTGCTCAGTCAATGACAAGTATTTTGTCTTCCATTCCTGCTCCCGTTTAATCAATCCCAAATCTTCCATTTTCCTTAATAGTTGAGTGATATTGCCTTTCGTCACAAAAAGCTTGTTTGCCAGTTCTTGCTGAGACAATCGTTCATGGGAACCCACTTGAACCAAGATATCGAATTGGGCTGCCGATAGATTCCATTTCTTTAAATGTTGATTGGATTCCCGGATACTCTGGTTATATATCCGTGTGATCCGGAACCATAACATTAAACCTAGTCTTTCCTCATTATTAGATGTGGAGGGATGCATGAATGTCACCTCATACTTTCTTTGTTCCAATCAGTTTATGAATAAACCAATTGTGTGTCAAATGCAAAAAATTCCAACTTCCATATAAAGAAACCAGTATGATCGTATGATACTGGTTCTTTGATTCCTTTATTATGTAGTCGTTAATTTAGCATAGATGATAAAGAACAGAGTTAATTCGGCTATTATCACAATATTCGGTACCCCGACAAACAAATTAAAAATAAAAAAGACGGCTAAAATCCCTAAAAATAACCCTAAATGATATATTTGCAACCGCTGGTGCTTATGTCTATATTGGTGGAAAACAAACGTGGCTGACATGAAATAGAGCAATACGGAACCAAAAACAAAATAGAGGATAAATGAATAATGGACCTCATGTAAAAACAATAACCTGATGGCTGCTGCAATCATGCTTATAGACATTAAAATAAACAGATGACCGTAAATGATGATTTGGCCGGAAGATTGTACAGACTTGTCGACTTTCTTGTCCATATTATCGAAATATTGCCACCACATGGCTATTATAAGGGCAAATGAAATGATGGAAAAGGCTATCGAATCCCAATTTCCTTGTTTAGGTTGAATGACCGCAAGCGTGCTGACAAGAGCTTCCCCAAAGAGAATGATGGTAAATAGGCCAAAGCGCTCCAACAGGTGGGCCGTATTTGTAGGAACCTTTTCTAAGCACTTTCTTCCAAGGATCGGGACAATGATATCGACCAGGATGCCCAAATACAACACAGCATACCGAAGCCAAGAATCAAAAAGGACGGAGAATAATGAAATGGCGATTCCAATCCAAAAATACCTTCCCAAAAAGAGTGCTGCCTTTTTTCGAAATCCCTCTTCTATCCGCTGTACAACGAGATATTGGATAGCAGTAACGGCTCTTAAACCAATATAACCAATTAAAAAAGAAAGGTAATAAGGATCAAAATCAGCAGATAAGCTTGAGGTCATGATCAGGACAAAAAACATTTGCAATATCAAAAATAGCCGTTGATGAAATACATCCTTCCCAAACCGGTTAATAAATATGGTTTGCCCTACCCAAGCCCACCAGATAGGGATAAAAATCAGCACGAACTTTAATAAATACTCTGGATGGATATATCCATCTTCAACATGCAGTAAAACATGAGTTGCGCCTGCAACGGCCGCCACAAATAACAAATCATAAAAGAGCTCTAACCATGTAACTTTCTTTTCATCCATTTCTGTACTCCTCCCAACGCCTTATAGGTTATAGTATGTTGGAAATATTCAGAAAATGGAAGGGGCCAATATAACTTTGGGGTAAGATATGAAGTTCTTTTAACCCAATATTAAGTTAAGCCAAATTTAGTACATACAAGCGTGTAATTAGGAATAACGTCACTTTTTACATTTGGTATATTATGGTACTATAGGATATGATTTCAAAACAGGGAGGGAAGTACATGACCAGAACCATCGGCCTTATTTGCGGCAGTTTACGGGAAAATTCTTATAATCGAATCATCGCTCAATCATTGACGGATATGGTTGATTCGTATCAATTTCGCTGGATCGAAATTAATGATCTTCCGTTGTTTAACGAAGACCTAGAAATAAGTGGGGTTCCAGAAACAGTGGCATCATTTAAATCCGCCATCCAGGACGTCGACGGTATCATTATCGTAAGTCCAGAGTACAATTCTGGAATGCCAGGCGTATTAAAAAATGCATTGGACTGGGCATCAAGACCTCGGGAGTCCGCCGTTCTTACCCAAAAACCAGTTGGCCTGATTGGAGCTACTCCAGGTGGAATGGGTACTGCATTTGCTCAAATGCAAATCAGGCAAGTACTGGAAGCCATGCAAGTACATGTCCTTCCATTTCAAAAAATGCTGATTTCGCAAGTACATAAAAAGATTGATTCTGATCGGAAAGTGCTTACCGACGATCAAACAAAACGTTATCTTGAACGTTATTTACAACAATTCATTCATTGGATCGATTACACTCCAGCTATAGATTAATCAATAATCAATGATTCTTAGTATATATATGATTGACAGGCTATAAGTTTATAGATAAACTTAGAACAACATTCAGTTAAGTCATAAACTGATTGGAACCAACGGAGGAGTTGGGGGATTTCCCTACATATGAACTTTCTTCGATAGCTTTTAATAAAAGGAGGACTTTAAAAATGTCTGATCTCTATTCCCGTCTTTCCAAGGATGATGCTGCCGTTCTTCTGGTGGATCATCAAACCGGTCTTATTTCCGGGCTAGTGCGTGATTATGGTGTTGATGAATTCAAGAACAATGTCATGGCCCTTGCCAACACAGCAAAGTTTTTTGATTTACCAGTCATTTTGACGACAAGCTTTGAAAACGGACCAAACGGACCGCTCATGCAAGAATTGGAAGAACTTTTTCCTCACGCACCAAAAATAGCCCGGCCTGGACAAATTAACGCATGGGATAATGAAGATTTTGTTAAAGCAATCGAAGAAACTGGAAAAAAACAACTAATCATCGCGGGCGTGGTTACAGATGTCTGCGTCGCTTTCCCGGCACTATCCGCTTTGAACGCCGGTTATGAAGTATTTGCTGTCACTGATGCGTCTGGAACAGTCAGCAAACAAGTAGCTGATGCAGCATTAGCGCGTATGGCCCATGGCGGTGTGCAGCTTATGAACTGGTTTAGCGTAGCATGCGAATTACAACGTGATTGGCGCAACGACGTCGAAGGTTTTGGTGCTTTACTTTCCAGCCAGCTTCCTGGTTATCAAAATATCATCGGGAGCTATAGGGGAGCGCAGCGCGACTTCAGCAAGCAGATCTAGATTGTGTCTTTATCCAAGTTGAATAAGGGAGGGGACATTATGTCCTTCCCAGTTTGTATACAAAAAGGTTTCGGAATGTTCTCATTCCGAAACCTTTTTAATTTTGGCTGTTTTCGTAAAGATTGTTGCTTTATAAAAAAGGGTGATTTATATCCATTTTTTGGTACAGTTAGATTAAAGTATCTTATTGAACAAACGGAGCAGGTTAGTTGAATAGGAAATAGACTTTTGGTTAAATATGGTATACAATTATCCCTGAAGGAACGTATGTTCCTTTAGGTGAGATTGCTTTTGATGTGTAAAAAAATAAACTATAAAATTTATGATTGGAGTGTTATTGGATGCAAACAAAAAAAGTTTTTCTATATGTATTTAATACAATGTCGGACTGGGAATATGGATATTTAATTGCTGAACTAAACTCAGGAAGATATTTCAAAAAAGATTTAGTACCTTTAAAAGTAATTACAGTAGGAGCTAATAAAGAAATGATTACTACTATGGGAGGACTGAGCATAAAACCAGATATTTCCCTTGATGAATGTACTCTTGAGAGTAAAGATCTTTTAATTTTACCAGGAGGGACTACTTGGAATGAAGAAATTCATCAACCTATCTTGGAAAGAATTGGCCAAGCTTTAAAGCTTGGCACTATTGTTGCTGCAATTTGTGGTGCAACTGAGGCCCTTGCGAATATGGGATACTTAGATACTAGAAAGCATACAAGTAATAATTTAGAATACACTAAAATGATATGTCCTAACTATAAAGGAGAAAAGTTCTATGAGGTGGAATCTGCGGTATCTGATGCGAATTTAGTTACTGCATCAGGAATAGCTCCTCTGGAATTTGCGATGGAAGTTCTGAAAAAATTAGATGTATTTGCACCAGATACATTACATTCTTGGTATAACCTAAATAAGACTCATAAACCTGAATACTTCTTCCAGTTAATGAACTCAATGAATAAATGAGTTAAAATATCAAATGGCATTTTTATTTTACTTGAAATAATCTCCATACTTTGTACGATGTCAATGTATAATTTTTACACATAATCAAAGTTTTTAGATAAGTTAACAGAGGTTGTTGATAATTGTAAACTATCGGGGGTGTTGAAAAACACCTTCTTATACTAACCTGCCCCGTTTCGAATATTTTATTTAAAAGGTTGCTGATTATGAGGAAGTCTGGGGTTTAAATGACTATGGTTGGGCAACAGCACAGGATGATGATGGAAATAGGTTGATCCCTTTCTTTCCTAAAAAGGAATTTGCAAAATACTATGCCGTTAATGAGTGGAATAAATTCAAAGCTAAACCAATTGACTTATATTAGTTTATTGACGGGGGCTTTAGTCCAATAACAAGTCGGCCACTTTCTTATGAATGTGGCTGTTTTTTATACTTCTCGTAAAAATTTAACCGGGATCAAATTCGTTTTCTTACACGCACTTAATAGCATTTGATTTACTCGTTCCTTAGTCGCCATCTTTTTACTCTGTTGAAGAAAGTTGAACCAATAAAGATAGTTGTCCAGATACTTTGTGGCCACACCTTGAAACCGTCGCATCCAGTCTTTCAATCGCTTGTGATAACTGTTGATGTGCTGAAGATGGAATATTCCTTTTTTGACATATCCCTCTTTACTCAGATTAATCTTCTCGTGAAGCATAGCCTCAGCTAATGCATGCAAGTATAAAAGTCTGGGGACGTATTATGGAAGTTCAGCTGTACCTAAAATAGGTGTTTCAGCATTTGCAGCATATCTATCTACTATTACGAAAGCTCCTTACAGTTCAGCTTTAGCAGCTGCAAGTGTTGTTGTTGGCGCTGTTCCAAATATATATTACTCTTTGAATGATGCTCAATGCACATCTGGTAAGTACTTATACAACAAAAGAACTGTGAAATTCTTTAAAGACAAGGCACGTAAAATACAAGTAGGAAAAACAAGTGTGAGTTATCAAAAAAGAGCTAAGTAAAATAGTAATCTGGAACATTACTTGTGATTTATAAGCAGGTCCTGTTGGCATATTTCTTAATAGTTATAAAAAAGTGGTGGACGTTTAATCTCAAAACTTTAACCACTTTTTTTGTTTGTTTTAAAGAGTGTGTGCAATTTCATTTTAATACTGCATAATGCACTTTTAATTCATTCGCTTTTCTACAAGGCAGAATGGTAATTGACCTAGCAAGGATGCAGTATTGTGCACAAATGTTTAAAGAGTATATTATTGTGCAGTACCTATGACAACATTCGGACTGAGAAACGCTACATTTTTAATAAGAAGTGAGATATCGTAGAAGCAGGGAGAGGGATTGAGAATGTTTTTAGATGAAAGAAGCGCCAATTTACTAAAACTATTACAGCATTCGCCCATTTCAAAAATGAAAGAACTTGAAGCCCAAACAGGTTTGACGAGAAGGCAGATTCAATATGGATTGAGCAAAGCGAATGACTGGCTCCAATTTCATGGATATCAACCGATTCAATATAATCGTGAAATGGGCTACTCCTTTTCTGAAACAATCAGGGATGAAGAATTGAATGTAAAACTGACAAAACGCAATTATATATTTTCAGAGACAGATAGGGAAAAGGTTTTTTACCTCATGATCCTGTTAAGCCAAGAAGAATTGTCCGTCTATCATTTCCAGACGATCACCGGGGTTTCGCGAAATACGGTGCTAAAGGATTTAAAAAGACTTAAAGAGAAAAACAGGGACATATCGCTCAAGATCCAGTATTCCAAACAAGATGGCTATGTGGTGATTGGGGAAAGCCGAACAAAGAGATATATCATTGAACGCCTCGTGCATGATGTACTGAACAGTCCCAATAGTGATTGGATCATGGAGTGCATATGGGGAAATCATGAAAAGCAAATCAGCTCGATCCGGTTACAGCTTGAAAGGGCCGAACGTAAATTGGGCATCACCTTTACGGATGAACGGCTTCATGAACTGAGCTATTTATTTCTATGTACAGATCAGCTCATAGGAAAAGGGGAAGAGTTACAGGCCGACCAGAGCTGGGCGCCGTTTGTTGCGACGGAGGAATACAAACTGGTTGAGGAGATGACCAGGACGAATGCGTTTCAATCAGTATGGAGCGAAACGGAAAACTTATACGCAGCCTTACATTTATTGAGCATGAATCGAACGAAGGATATTTCCCCTCTTAAGGATGATGAAGTCATTCAACACCTTTTGCAGGAAATCGTGGAAGAGTTCGAGAGGCTTGCATTTGTTCACCTGAAAGACAAAGAGCAGCTATGCCAGCAATTATACGTTCATTTTAAACCGGCATATTATCGCCTGCGGTATGGCCTCCCGCAAATGAATCCGATGACGGGACGGGTGCAGAAGGTATATCCCGAACTGCATCATTTGACAAAAAAATCCCTGTGGGTATTGGAGAAAGAGGTTGGCTGTCCAGTATCGGAAGAAGAAGTGGCCTATTTCACGATCTATTTTGGCGGCTGGCTGCGCAGGCAAGGAACAACATTGGATGATCGAAAACGGGCGATTGTCGTATGCCCGAATGGTATCGGCATCAGCAATATCCTCATTTATACATTGAGGGAATTATTTCCTGATATTTTGTTCCTGGATGTTTTGTCCGTTAGAAATGCGGCTGAATACCCGCTGTCGTACGATCTTGTTTTCTCGACGGTGCATATGAGAACAAAAGCGGCATTATTCGTTGTACCGCCGATTTTGGAAATGCAGGACAAACATACATTGCGCCAGCAGGTCATGCAGGAATTGTATGGATATACGACGGAAAGTGTGGATGTTGCAGCTTTATTAAAGATCATTTCCAAGTATGCAACCATCCATGAACAGGATCAGCTTGAAAAGGCTTTGAAGTCGAATGTGTATACCCATACACCAAAAATAACCCAATTTTCTTTAAAGGAGGCAGAGAAGCCCGTGTTAGAAGAACTGCTCAATATGCAAACGATCCAATTACAGCAGCAAGTTTCCGATTGGAAAGAAGCCATTCAAGTCGCGGCCAAGCCTCTCGTGGACTTAGGTACCGTCGAAGAACGATATGTGGATGCCATGATCGAGGCCATAGAAACGAATGGACCATATGTAGTGATAACGCCTGGAGTGGCGATTCCCCATGCACGTCCGGAGCAGGGGGTCAGGTCTTTATCCATGAGTTTGCTGAAATTGGATGAGGCCGTGGACTTTGCGCCGGATAAACCGGTCCGCCTGATTATCATTTTGGCGGCCGTAGATAACGATTCGCATCTGCGGGCATTGATCCAGCTCACTCAATTATTGAATGAGCCGGCCAATATAGAAGAAATCTTAAGCACTTCAGATAAATCGGTCCTTATGGAGTACGTTCATAAATATTCGAAGGAGGAAGCGGAATGAAAATCATGGTAGTATGCGGAAACGGATTGGGAAGCAGCTTCATCATGGAGATGAATGTGAAGAAAGCATTGAC
>NZ_JVPL01000112.1:0-4270 GCF_001054655.1 Bacillus sp. 220_BSPC | reverse complement strand
GAGCATCTGGAGGGGAAATCAACCACAACTCACTACCTGGTAAATAGCAATGTGAAAACAGCCTAAATAATAATGAAAATTTCACCTTCGAAAGAGGTCACCTGTTTTATTCCCCTCTTTATTTTTGGTATAATATGTAATGCCAAATCATTTAAATTTTTTATTTTGTAATCGAAGAAGTATAATGGTCTAACCAAGGAGTGACATATGAAAGTCTTATTAGAATTGTTACGCATCATATTAATATTCGGGATAACCGGAACAATCATTTCGAGCATTGTAAACGGCATATATATAAACATAGGAGTGACTCAGTATGGCTGGCTAGGCTCGATTGCGATACTGCTTTTATTATTCGTCTGGTATAGAAATAAACTTCAGTTCAGTGGCTGGTATTCGGGAAAAGGGAAAGAAAAGCTTCCAAAAATGGTCTCGCAAATACTCATTATGTGTTCACTATTTTTGTTAGGTGCCCCACCTGTTTTAAGTGTGCTGCAGATGATCTTTCATTAATCGGGATTCTATATCCTGGATAGAGCAGGAGTGAACGATTTGCGTAAATTGTTTAATATTGTGGTCCTCATACTCCTACTCTCTGGATTATGGTATGGCTATGGTAAAGATATTCAGGAGTCTGGATTCAAAGCCGGGGTTAGTGCCTTTGCATCAGATGTTCGTTCAGTTATAAACGGGCCCGAGGTTACGACAGCCTTGGAAAAACTGAGTACTGGAGTCAGCAGCCTGATTGGCTCGCTGACGGAAACATTGGATACCGCTTCTGAAAAAGAATCTCAGGAAACGGAAAAAGTGAAAAAACCAGCACTGGAAGCACCTGCTGATGCATCCTTTTCAGTCCGTAATATCGAAATTGGCGACACGAAGGATGATGTAGAAAAAATGGCTGGTGAAGCTAAGCGGAATACGCGGAATGAATATGGCGTGGACTGGTTTGCCTATCACGAAAATTATCAAAACTTCTTCATGGTTGCCTACGATAATAACAATAAAGTTGTTGGTTTATATACGAACCAAGATTTGATTTCCTCAAAGGAAGGCATTAAACGCGGTACACCAAAAGAAACCGTGACCGGGAAAATGGCGGAGCCTGTAACAAAACTGCTTAAAGGAAACGTCTATTACCAGATTCGAAGTGACGGCGGCGAATACGATATGTTCGAAATGGATAATAGCTATGTGACCATTTTTTATGACAAACATGAGAAAAATACAGTCACGGCAATCCAAATCATCGACGCAAAACTCGAAAAGCAAAAGAGCGGCTATTTTGCAGAAGCCGGCCCCGGATTAAAGAAGGGCTTTGAATATCAATTATTCGATTTGACCAATGCATCACGGGTCAATCATGATCTCTCCGTGCTAACATGGGATAAACGAGTGAAGGTCACTGCACAGGATCATAGTGCAGATATGGCCGTGAATCATTACTTCAACCATACAAACCTTGAAGGGGAATCCCCTTTTGACCGGATGGAAGATGACAAAATCAATTTTCGAATGGCGGGGGAGAACCTGGCTGCCGGTCAGAATAGCAGTATCTTTGCCCATGAAGGCCTAATGAACTCCATTGGACACAGGGAAAACAAATTACAGAAAGATTTTGAATCCCTCGGTGTCGGAGTTGCCTTCGATGAGGAAAATAAACCATACTATACAGAGAACTATTTGACGAAATAAACGAAAAAGCTGTGCATGGAAAATCCTGCACAGCTTTTTTCAGATGGGACATCCAAATGGATGCCCATGTTTTAAATCACCAAACGAATAATCCAACGACCATGGCACTTAACAGGGAAACAGCCATCCCGCTAACCAACAGCTTCCAAACATTCCTTCCGATAATGTTCGATTTCTCATCATTGAGGATGGAATTGAATGTTCCGTAGATCATGCCCACTGTACTGAAGTTGGCAAATGACGTCAAATAAGTGACAGCAACAGCGACTGTATGCGGAGGCAGTGTACTGACTTTATCCTTTAGGTCGAGCAAGGCAACGAACTCATTCGTGGCAAGCTTGATTCCCATCAATTGAGCGACATACATGGCATCCTGTCCAGTTAATCCAAGCAAGAATGCAAATGGACTAAAAATGACAGAGAAAATCTTTTGAATGGTCAATCCATCCACGAAGAAGCCGAAAATGCCGTTTACGCTGGCCGTCAACGCCACATAGCCGATAACCATTGCCATGATGACGAAGACCATTTTGGCCCCAACCAGCATACTGTTGGAAATGGTGGAAAAGAAATCTTTACGTTCCTCTTTAGAAGGTACATAAACGACATCTTCTTCTTTACTGACATCGACGGGATTCAGCATATTAGCTATCAGCAAAGCATTTAAGCAGTTCAAAGGTATCGCTACAAAAACAAAGGTTGCCGGTACCATGGACAGGTAGGCTCCAATGATTGAACCGCTTATGCTGCTCATGCTCATGATTCCAAATGTCAAAAGACGCTGATCCTTAATCGCACTGAGTTGAAGGCGGAGTACGGCAAGCGCCTCCGTATTTCCAAGGAACATCATCTGAATCGAAAAGAAACTCTCAAGTTTCGGCAAACCGGATACTTTTGAAATGAGCCATCCCACTTTATCAATGATCCACGTAAGTATACCGAAATACGATAAAACATCAAAAAACGTGATAATGAAGATAATCGGCATCAATGCGCTGAAAAAGAAATCCACTTGTTCATTTGCCATAAGCGAAGGAAAGACAAAAGAAATCCCTTCATTCGCACATTCAATCAACCAGGTAAAGAATGAAGCGATCAGATTGATGACCCATGCCCCTATTTTTGTCGATAACATGAACCATGTGATAAGCAATTCAAGAACCAGCAAGGTAAGTATGGCTTTCCACTTAACGTTCCTTTTATTAGGTGAACAAAGATAAACGATGCCCATTACAACTAAAACACCTAGTATATTCAATAAGAAAAGCATGCTTTCATCCCCTTTAGCTATATCATTTCCCATTCGTTTTTTTTATATAAAAAGCCCTCACCTTTTTACACCTTCAGCCGCAGCAAGAAAGTGTGAAAAAGTAAGAGCTTTCATCGAAGCATGTTTTTTAGGATAAGCTTTTTTCAAGCGAACCAACATTAACCTGTTCATCTCTTCTATTTTCATACTTCCTTGTAGTCCGGCATTACGGCTGCCAGGTAGAAACTATCAGACCATTGTCACTGATATTATACAAGGATATTTTTTAAATAAATTTCTCAGGAAAGATATCATTTTAAATCAGTTTATTTTTAATTACAATACGTTTTAAAGTTGTTATATTAATATAAATTTTTCGAAAACAGTCAATAAAGTCTCCGAAGCGCAATGTTGGGTAATACTTATGAAGGAGCTAGCTAAAACTATAAACGGCCCCAACTAAAGTGGTCTTTAAATAAGCTTCCCATTACATCTCCTCTATTGGAAATTAGGACGTGAATTTTTGTGGATTTTTTTAATAGCCAGGAAACTCTTACTGCAATCCAGTGGATCTTAAGAGCCATTATTTCATTCTTCTTCTTGCTTCTTTCGGTAAAATTGATGGGACAACGGTCCATTTCGCAGTTAAGATTACTTGATTTCATTATGGCTTTAATTATTGGAAACATTCTTGCCCACCCTTTATCTGATGAACAGTTAGGTTTGAAGGGCTCCATGATAACAACCAGTGTATTGATCATTTTATATATAATGAGTGTGTTTGCGGGACTTAAGTGGGGCACACTCCGAAGGTTTTTTGACTCAGACCCCTTTCCGCTTATCGAAAATGGACAAATCATTTACAAAAGCTTAGTAAGGGCCAGAATCTCCATCGATGTTTTATTATCGGAATTAAGAAAAGAAAAAGTCGAAGATATTCAAAAAGTATCCCTCGCGCTATGGGAACCGGGCGGTACCATTTCATTGTTTTTAGATCCCCAATATGAAGCAGTAACCCCAGCAGATATGCACCTAACAACAAATGCCTTCACTTTTCCTAAAACGATTATTAAAGAGGGAAAGATTGATTCTAAAGAATTGAATCGGGGCGGTAAAGACGAAGCATGGCTGAAAAACAGAATCAAAATAACATATAATGCCGATGTGAACGATATTTTATTGGCAACTCTTGATAATAACGATACCTTAAAGGTCTTTTTCTACAAATAGATTTACAGCCAAAATAAAATCCCCTCAAGTATTGTGTAAAGCCTACTTGAAATGTACCCTTTGTAAAGGACAGTTTAAAAAAAGCCTAGGCAGCTT
>NZ_JVPL01000111.1:0-16695 GCF_001054655.1 Bacillus sp. 220_BSPC | reverse complement strand
ACTCGTGAGTTTTCGCCTTTTACTCGTGAATTTGCAGCATTTACTCGTGAATTTGATGAAGAGTCTTGATGCCATAATAAAATAGAGCAAAAAAGGACGTCATTATTGACGTCCTGCTCATTCATTTTTTTATATGTTTTTTTAATACATACCCAATTTGGCTTCCCTTTTTCACTTTGTACCACTCATCTTGTTGAGCCAGGATCGTTACAGATTGGTCCCTGTATAGATTCCCAACCGTTTCAGAAGATGCATTTCTATTTTCTTTAATATATAATTCGCTTGCTGTCACTATTCCCGTCGTCTTCCTTATCGAGATTTTCGTAGAAATGGTTTTCTGATTGTCACTCTTATCCTTAGCTGAGATTGTCACCGTAAATATGCCGCTGGACATATTTTTGAAATCCCATGTTGCGGATTGCCTGCCTTTACTGAACGGCCTTTCAGAAAGGATACCGACAACCTTCCCTTTACTGTTCTTAATTTCCACTGTTACATTGGCGTTTTCATTAATTATATATGTTATGTTCGCTTGCTCGGTACTATAGTCACCCGATGTTTTGACTTCGGTGATTTTCGGTGCCGACGTATCTTTACTGATCTTAATCGGCATTGTTGCCAAACCTTCATTCCCGTTGCGGTCCATTGCTGATATTTCTGCTTCATATGTACCGTTACTCACCGCTGTTGTGTTCCAGATTGCTGAATGGGTACCCTTTTTCATTGTTTGGTCACGGACTGGGGTAGCTATAGATTTCCCTTTACCATCTTTAATCGTAAGTGTTACCACAGTATCTTCTTTTAGGGAGTATGTGATTCCAACCTCATCATTGACATGATCCGTTTGCGCTTCCATGCTTACTGAATTCGGTTCTGCCTTAGCGACAAGATCCGTTTTAAATCCAGCGCCTGGTCCATATTCCCTTTCTATAGTTGTGTCAGGATAATAAAATCCCAAAATATCTAGATAGGATTGTCCTGCTTCCGCTCTGTTTTTCGCCCCAAACTGACTTAGCCCGACACCATGCCCATATCCTGATCCTTTAATAGAAATTTTGGGGTGATCGGAGGATGAATGGTCAACCAGATAGCTTTTCATCACCTCTTGCCCCACCATGCCCCTGATTTTGGAAGCTGATACATTAGTAAGCTTAACTGTTTGCGGCAAAAGCTTTCCCCCGTCATCAACGAGATCCCTTACATAGAAATTCAATTGGATGGAGCCTTTCGTTACACGGCCTCCCGTTTTCTCATCTGAAAATGTTAACAAGGGAATCTCCGTTATTTTGATATCTTTCTGCGCATATCCATTATTCTTCAGCCAAGCCTTAAGCTTCGGCACAACCGTTTTATCTTTTTCCTCTACACTTGTCCACCATTCTTCCGGTTTAGATAAGTCCATTTTTGAAAGGTCGATTTGCTGCTTGTCCAGCGTTATCTCCCAACTGGTTTTCGGATCATAGAAATCTTCTTTTATAGATAAATATGCAAGGGGGTTGCCACTTGACCAAACATTTGAATTCGATTCGGTCATCCCTCCATTGCTTGAGGAAAAGAACGCTTCGATTATTTCGCCATCATGCTTGATTACCATGCCCTTCGTCTGCTCAATGGCTGAATTAGTTCGATAGTGACCGGCAGCCCCGCCATATACTTGGTAAGAAACCGTATCATCAATTATTGTGGATTGATGGCGAAGTGCATAGGTCCGGGCGGCAATCGCCTGTGCTTTTAAGGCTTCGGCATGCCATAATGCAGGCATCTCCAGCGGGACGACGCCCTTTAGATAATCTTCCATATAAACAGTATTGATCGGCCGGATGTAACCGTCCTCCGCTTTAAATGAAAATGAGCCTTGATACGGACGGCCGTTTATGGATAATGAAGAATCAGGTTTAACTGGTATTACCTTAAAAGAAGCATAAGATCCCTTTTTCTTAGATCCTTTGTATACGGCAAGTTTAGCCGACTCCACTTTCAAAGTTAGATTTTCCCCCGCCTTTATGAATAGCTCTCCCCCTGATGTACGGTAGTCACCAGTTGCCGTTATTTCGGCGCTGGTTCTATTGCCCAAATAATTCTTCAGTTTCACTTCCATCGTTGAATTTTCTTCTGCTGCCGTCGCTTCATGAGAAGGAAATGCAAAAAATGTGATAAAGAAAGCGATAAACAAATACTTTAATCTTTTCATTCCTTTTCATCCTCATTCCCATTCTATTCATCTTTCAAGGATTTTTGAATTAATCCTATTCAATCCATCGGCATGTGGTAACATAACGGCATGGATGATGTCACTCTGTAAACATCATGATTTCAGGACGTCCCTAGTATACTAGCAAGTTATTGAACTCCCTTTTTACATTCTGTATGCACGACTCATTCTCCTTCAAATCCAGCTTCATTGCCGCCACAAATTAGAATCCACAACCAAAATAAAGCAGGACATGGAAGAAGCCAATGTCCTGCTTTTTAATGTTAAATGCTTGCCCAGTTTAAGGTGGGTGACTTTTTTCTTTACTTCAAATACTTCTTCAACACCGGTTTCATTTGATCGACAACGACATGGCTGCCGCCTCGTCCTTTTACATCTTCCGTCATCCATGCCATGAGAAGTTCCGGGTCTTCTGTGTCCATGGCAACAAACCAGCCGTTTTCTGTTCCGTCCGCGTTTTTGGATGCCTTGATTTCAGCAGTTCCCGTTTTGGCAGCGATTTTGATGCCAAGATCAGCTATTCCATGTCCGCTTCCCTTAGGATGCTCCACTACTTGTGTCAGCATCTTGGTGACCTGATTCGCTTGGTCTGCAGATATCGCATTTTCTTTCCATATTTTCTTTTCTATTTTATCTCCTGTTATTAAGAAAGGTGCAGGAATGTTTCCTTCATTCAAGAAGGCTGAATAGGTCATGGCGAGGTGGAGCGTGCTCATTTGAACTTGCGCTTGACCATATCCAGCATCTGCCAATCTCCCCTCACTGTCGATCTTGCCGATGCTCGATGCTTTGATCGGATAATCATAATTCAAAGACTCATCAAATCCGAAAGCCTTGAGTCCATTCGTGAATTTTTCCTTTCCAAGCCCGAGAGCTTTTTGGGCAAAGTAAATGTTATCTGAATAAATTAATGCCTTTTCCATATCGATCGGAACACCAGGGTCCGAAACCCTTGTAATGGAATGATCTTTCCATGTCGATTTGGCCCACGTTTTCCCTTGGATATTGATCGACCCTTTCGGATCCACACCATTTTTCAAGGCGATCGACGCAGTGAGGGCCTTAATGGTTGAACCAGGTGCATACGTCGAACTGAAACGGTTCAGAAGTGGTTTTTTCGGGTCTTCTTCAAGCGCTTTTTGTTCTGCTTTCGTTATTCCGAAAATATATTTATTAGGATCGAATGACGGACTTGAAACTAGCGCAAGCGTTTCGCCTGTCTTCGGATCAATTGCCGATGCCGATCCAACTTCGTTCTTATATTGCTTGAAAATATCCTTTTGAAGCTCGGCGTCGATGGTCAATGTAATTGTTTCTCCCTCTTCAGCAGGCTTTTCAGCAATCACCTTTTCTTCGCCATCTTCGGTTTTAATGAAGATTTTACCGCCAGGTTTGCCTTTAAGCCGCGCTTCCAACACTTCCTCAAGACCTCGCTTGCCAATAACATCACTTGCGGTATATCCTTTTCCTTTCAATTTCTCCAGATCCTCGGCCGATGCCTCACCGACATATCCGATTAGATGGGCAGTGGCCTCTTTATACGGATATATGCGCTCTTCCGTATTATTGACAGATACCCCGGCAATGCTCAATAGCTTTTCCAAAGTTGCGCTATTATCATTTGACATTTTCTTGATGGGCACGAAATAGCTTGGCTTTACCCATGTTTGTTTTAATTTCTGATTCACTTCGTCAGTGGACATGTTGAGGATTCCAGCGACCTTTTTAACCGTTTCGGATTCGTTGGCCATTTTCTCTGGCACGATTCCCACTTCTGCCACCGTTCCATTCATGGCGAGGCCGCGTTCATTTCGATCGACAATTTCCCCGCGAATGGCTGGATACGTTTCAACCGATACCTTCTCACCAGCTTCCAATTGAGGGAATATGTAGCTCTCATCCCACTTGATGTACCAATTTTCTTCCTCGCCTTCCCCTTCCTTGACAAGTGTCGCTTTATGTTCAGAGCTGACAGCGCCCGCCATAGTGGACATATCAACGGTATATGCAAGGCTTACCTTTTCTCCATCTTTATGATCTTTTTCTTCTTTTGGCTGTTTATAGTCCACCTTTAATTGGTCGGCTTCAATGCCCGTATAGATTTTTTCATAACGCTTCTCAAATTCATCCGCACTGATTTCTTTCCTTGTCTCAGGTGACAGATACTCGTACATCTTCGCAAAATCTTGTTTATTCCAAAGCTTTGTGTATGCCGCAAAGCGCTCTTCCGGACTTGGCTCATCCGAGCAAGCGGCCAGGAACAATACGCTCATCAACAATAAGCTGGAAAATAAAGCTAGTTTCTTCATGATTTCCTCCTAAAGAATAGTTAGAATGATATACCTATAGTTTAGCAAAATATTAGGGAAATGGGGGATTTTGCATGCTGAATTTCTTCACATTTCTAATTAACCATGTTTTTTCTAAAACAAAAGTCCCGTACATCGCGTACAGGACTTTACTTTAAAGCATTCTTTTTTTTCGGCTTTTTTTCTCTTGCAGCCATTTTTTCAGGAAGATGAAGCCGAGGATGGCCGAAATGATGAGTCCGCTTGTCGTTACAATGACAGCTACCCATTCGTATAAGCTGTAATCCATATACGCTTTCCATGGCAATTTCCCTTTCCAATCTTCAATATATAGATTCATTCCGAATATCCCGGAGATCACCGTATAAATCGTTAGTATCTGCAAAAGATAATTACTTCTTTTCCCAGACAGTTTATCCTGATTTTGATAAAGGTAGGAAAGTGTTTCCTTCACTTCACTGTAGAGAGGGGCAATCCTGAAGGTTTCATCCGTTTTTTTGAAAAGCTCTTTACCGATTGCCGTACTATTCACTTCAGTGAATAAGTACTTTGCAGAAAACTGAGTGATCATGAAAATCAGCTGTTCTGTATCCGATTGATCTTTTTCCACATCAATCTGGGAATGTTCATGAGCCAATTTAAGCAGTACGATCTTATAATAGAAGAAAAGCAACAATGTATAAAAATGCTGGCCGTACATTTCGCTTGCCAGTTCTTGTTCCAGTTTACCTGTCGCTTTCGTGACACACGCGAAATGATACATGCTAGTTACATAATAGGTTTCCTTGCCCCACCTGTCATATACCCTTTCTTGATAATACTTTTCTATATAATCAGGGTTTAATGCGCCTATATATGGCTCACCATCATTGTCATACCCGTTCAGCTCACTGATCCGGAATAAATCATTTTTAGAAATATCACGATTATCAGGGAATGCCGTATAACTGATCACATACATTCTTTCATCAATGAAAAAGGGCAAACTCCCAAAATAGGTCGGATCCGCTTGTTCTTCATCCATATATTCCTCAATAGGCGGCAACAGTTCATTGAAGATGAAATCCTTCACTTGTTCATACTGATTTTCCCGGCAGCCAACTTTCGTTTTTTCTTCATCATCAGCAATCGGTTCGAGGATTCTAAATGTATCACCAAAATAGAGCACATCATTATGTGAAAGCCCTTCAGGTAAAGTAACACGAAGATTCATCATGCCGATATGAAATGGGCATATGAAGATATCTATAGAGTTAATAATAAATGGGGTATTTAGATAGGGTGATTCGAAGGTACAATCAATATCCAATTTTTTCGTGAAACGCCGCAAGCCTTCCTTCTGTTTTGCATGACCCGGAAATAAAATCGGCTCGATGTATGGCATGAAGTACTTTTCCAATTTACGGTGTGAAACTTTATGGCCGCCGTAAAATTGATTTTGTTGTTCCATATCTTTCAAGTTCAAAAAAACGAAATTGTCCTCAAGCAATTTTTCAACAAACTTTTCAATCATTTTTCCTTCAAGTGTAAAGGGAAAAATGAACTGCTGGAAAGTTCGCTTCGTGGGATCATTCTTCACTTTCACATCCATAAAATATATTCCTCCGATTAAACTGCTATAAACACAGGTTTAATTCATCTTATTTCTTATATTTACCCATGTATATACAAACAAAACGAAACATAATATAGAAATAAAGTGGACAAATTATCCAAAAAAACAAAAAGATCCCCCAAGCAAGTGCTCGGGGGCCATCGAAAAGAGTTCTTCAACCCTCTTCACTTTAGGGTACTAGAAACTGATGTTTCTAATGAAAAATCCGATATTCGGACCATTTTAGCATTTTTTTAAAGTATGATAAAACACGAAATTCCTCCATATTTAGGCTTTACCACTTATTATCATCTAATTAATCCTTATATGCAGGGATAGACAGATGAAAATATAACTCTAGGAATAATTACGTTATCTTTTTGTTCATTATTCCCTTTATGAGGAAATCACGTTTTAATTAAAAAAAAATGGGTAAATAAAAAATGCAAAGGAGAGACATCATGAAATCCGATAGAAATAAACAACACTTTAAATTTTTTGAAAGAACAAATAACGCTAAACCAAGTGAAAGGAAACAATTGAGCGATTTCATCAAAAAGAAAATGAATGCTCAAAACTCTCATTTAAATGGTAAAAACTCATGACATATGGGATGTCATGAGTTTTTATCGTTTAAAATGCGATTTCATTTCCCTGAAGGTTGTGCTTCACACATTTTTTGATACCGATTACATTCAAAAAGTGTTTAATTTTCTTCATTGAGGTTGCCTGATATTCATCCGCAATGGAAAACTCTTTAATATAGGCGATTTTTTCTTGTACATCTGTATCTATATGATCTTGGCTGTATTCTTTTTCATCTGATTTTTGGCATGTGTACACCACAGCTTCGCCAATATTCCTTGTTGCCTTATCAAAATAAAAAGAAAACACAATGGCACATTCATCATCGTAAAAAGAGGGTTGAACTTTCATATTAATATCAATCATTAACCTTACACCTCTCTCCATTTTGTTATTTACACTATAACAAAATCATTAAAAGGAAATAGGCGTTACAAACTACCCTCACGTTTCTTCCACGCCTACCAAATGAACCTTACACTCCCCATTCATAGATAATTATAACTACAGGAATATGCGCAAAAGAATAATCAACCAAAAATGATAATAAAAAAACATCTTCAATTGAAGATGCTTGAATCAGTTATAGTAAGCTTCATTTACTTATTTATATAAACCTGGAAGTTCTGCGTAAAGGCCTGGTAATTCGCTTGGGACAATAACAAAAGCAGCGATGATAAGAAAAGATACGACTAATGCTTTAGTACTTTTTTTCATAGGTCATTCCTCCTTTTCTTTTAAAAAAATATTGGTTAAAATAGAAATAAATTCTATAGTTATATTTAACCACACTTCTTAAAACCATATATTTCGACTAAAGAATCTATTTAAACCGTTCAGGACCTGTACATACCGCTTTCACCGATTTTTCATAACAAAATATAACTCTAGGCATATTTTAAGGAGAATCAAAATGGATTTTTTTGCAGTTGGACAAAAGATCAAAGAACTACGTAAACAAATCGGGCTTTCCCAGGAAGAGTTGGCAACCGGTATTTGTACACAAGCACAGATCAGTAAGATTGAAAAGGGCGATGTCTATCCATACGCATCCACTCTCTATTTAATTTCCCAACGTTTAGGCGTTGATGTAAACTATTTTTTCGATATTGGAATGACCCCTAGGCTGGATTACGTGGAAGAAGTGATTTATCAATTAAAAATAGCCAGAAGAACCCGAAATTATGAGGAAATGCAGCAAATTGTAAAGGCTGAGGAAAACAGTCCCCTCTTTCTTCAGAATAAAAAGAATCATCAATTGATTCTTTGGCACAAGGGAATATACGAATATGAAAAAAATAAAGATTTAGATAAAGCCATCGATTTCATTAATCAGGCCATAGCCATTACCCATACGACAGACAAAATTTATTCGGAACGGGAGCTTGAAATCTTAAGCAGCCTTGGTGTAATGTATGTAGCCGAAGAACAGTACGAAAATGCATTCGCCTTGTTACGGAAAGCTTTAGATCACTTGAAAGCCCTGCCCTTTTTGACGGATAAAACGCTTAAGACACGTCTATCCTATAATTTCGGCAGAGTGTTAACACGCCTGGTCCGATACGAAGAGTCCATTGCCTGCTGCCAAGATGCCATAAAGTGGTGCCTCGAACATGACCAATTATATGCTTTAGCGGATTTACATTACCATTTAGGGTATAATTTTGAACTAGTAGGTAACTTTGAAGAGGCAAAAGAGTACTTGGAAAAGTCAGCGTTTCTATTCAATTTACAAAAAAATCATACCTTTGTTACATTCATCAACAAAAAGTTGGACAGTTGGAAGAATGAAATGAAAATTAACTAATTTCATATTTTAGAGCCATTCCTGCGGGAATGGCTCTTCCCATTAACAAGAATATGTATAATCTCACACTCATCATTTTCAAAACCTCTATTCTACATTTTAAATTCCAAGCCAAAATGAAGTATAATAAAGAGATGCTTCAAAAAACGCACATTAAAAAAGGGTTCCGGCCCCTCATCACTTAGTTTTGTGAAGCTAATGAGGATGAAGGATTCCTTGCATGTTCATCGTGAATGCCGGTTATTCCTGTTTATATCCGAACCGCTTATATTCAAGCGGATTTTTGACGATATTGACTTTTACAGGGTATTTATGAATATAACGGCAAGAAGCAGTGATTAAATCGAATAGAACGTAAAGAGAACGGCCATGTTCCGGCATTCGATCAAATATACACAAAGCCGAGACGGGATTACGAAAAGTTAAGAACTGATGGTTCATGATCATACAAAAATATATAACTAGGGCTGGTCCCTGAAGGAGGAGAGTATGGAGCGGGAGTTGTTGTTAGTTGGGGAGCGGCTGGCGGAATTTTTGGAGGCCGGGGATCCGGAAGATTCGGATGTGGTGAATCAAGGGCTCCAGTTATACCGTCAGGGGCTCGTTGATATTAAAGAAGAAGCGGTGGATACGATTGCGGCTGAGGTACAGGAAGAGACAAGATTTAAGGCCAGGCTGAATCTGCTCTCCCCACAAGATGGAAGCTGTACATGTGATTCAAGGTTCATTTGCCGGCATCAAATGGCCGTTTTCTTTTCTGCATATTCCGAACACGCTAGTGTTTCCGAATGGCTGGGCGATTGGAAAGCACCTAAAAACGCCTCAGCCGCCCAAGCACTGCAGCAGGTGAAACCGGCAAGTGAATTACTTAAACAGGCGGCCGGGAGATCCATCACCTTAGATAAAAGCTATCCATCATGGAAGCAATTCGTGAATGATGCCTTTGCGGAACATGTCGAGCCCCATATAGGCGAGGCTACTTACATGATTGAAAATCATATACAAACTTACTTTAAACGCCTTAGCTCAAAAGCTCCAATGGAAAGGGAATGGAAGTTGCTTTATCATTTCGTTACGCAATTTTGCACAATGCAGCAGACACTGAGAATGATTCAGCTGCATAAAAGTGAGACGCAAACGATCAGGGTCTTTTATGCACTTGCCGTCGACCTGGCAGAAGAGCTGCATGAAACGGTACAGCCGCTAAGCAGGCAAGCGCGGCCTTTCGCCTTTGATCCCTTCGTTTTCAGCATCAAGGAAGATGTAGCTAGACTGCTGGATGGAGGTGAAGGCCTCGAATATGAAAAGATCGACCTGTACCGGGAGATATGGAGCTACTTATTCTCCAACTCCTCATGGCGTAAAGAGGAACTTGAACGAATCAATAAAGAACTTCCCGAGAAGTATATGGGCACCACTGAGAGGACGTCCTATATCCTCGCAGCCATTCACCTATCCCTTTTGGAAAACCATGATAAACAAGCGATTGAGCTTCTCCATGAATTGAAGAAGGATGCCTGTCCATACATTTTTTATTGGCTGAATCTCCTGGCTGAATCTGAAAACCGGGCACGGGCCATCCCTTTCATTGAATTCATCAATAATAATGTCCAGGAATTCCTTGCCGGTCTATCCGATTATTATAAACGGGTAGATTTCGTCCGGACCTTTACGACTTTAATTAACAGTTGCTGTTATAAATTAAAACGGACCGATTTGCTTGAGAAATTTTACAGGGCCACCCTTCCGCACAGCTATTGGAACTATGCAAATTTCCTTTTTGAACAAGGACAATACAAAAAATGGGTGGAGATGCATATTTACTCGGAAATCAGCATTGACTTAATCAGCAGTGAATCCATTAAAGAAGTGGTATCAAAAGAACCGGAACTAATCCTGCCCCTTTATTATCATGCGGTCCAGGAAAAAGTTTCTTTGAAAAACCGGCCTGCTTATAAGCAAGCTGTCCGTTATTTGAAAAGGATGCGCACCATCTATAAAAAGAGCAAAAAGGAAGACGTATTCGAACGGTATATACTTTATGTAGCAGATTCGACCAAACGGCTTCGCGCTTTCCAAGAAGAACTAAAAAGGGGTAAGCTTATCGATGTTTAATCCAGGGAAATTAAAAATCAAAATAGCCGCTCTCGAAAACGGAACTTACGCCCTTGGTGTCGTCAATGAAGAGAATACCTTCCTCACCACGAATCATATTCGCAGGCTGTTATTCAACTGGGATGACGCAAGCTTTTATGGAACTAAAATGACTACGGATATAGTGGATGGAAATCAAGTATTCATTCTTGACGCTTGGGGACTTCTCAACTTTTTTGCGAGGGAAAGCTTTAACTCCTTCATAGAATGGGAATGGTCCGAAATATCCTCCCTTTGCCTGTCAGCAGCGCCCGTTCTTCATGAATCCATAGAAGCTGGAATCCCCGTACCGGATTTCACTAATCTTCAATTGGACTCCATCGGCTGGAAACTGCCTGAAGAAGTGGAAGAGGAATTCGTCCCGTCCTTTTGGGAAGAAGAAATATCTTTGGATCTTCCTTCACCTGAACCGGAAACCAACCGAACTTTTATCGAAAAGTGGTATAACGGTGCCGCTAACATGTATTTAAAAAACTATTCACCCATGCAGCATAAATGGAGTGAAGCCGTCGGGGCATTAAAGGATACTCGACTTTCCCCCGAAGAATTACAGGCCTTTTTTGACAAAGATAGCTGGCAGGAATGGCTCGGTACCCTGCCCGACCCAAAACCATTCACTATAGGTCTCCGTTTAACTGAGCCACCTGAGGGTAATGGGCCTTGGATACTCGATGTTACCCTTCGTTCCAAAAGGGATGAGAATATCATTGAAACATATACAGGAAAAAAACTGCCGCGCGGCTGGAACAAGTATGCAAGTGATGTGGTGCGTGCCACGAAACGCTGGCAACTCGTCGTGCCATGGCTTGGGGAGAATGGCCGTCTGAAAAGGGAGATTTCAGAAACGGACGCATGGGAGTTCTTGACCGATGCAAGCGAAAAACTCCTGTTTCTTGGCGTCGAAATTCTCCTTCCATCGTGGTGGCTTGCCTTGAAGGAATCCTCATTGAAGGTCAAGGCGAAAGTGAAGAGCCAATCGAATCGCGGCCCGTCTTATGTAGGGTTAAAAGCTTTGATGGACTTTGATTGGCGATTCTCATTAAATGGCAAAGAGCTCACTGAGGCGGAGTTCGAGGAGCTCGTCAATGAAAAAAGGCGGCTTGTCTTCATCCGCGGCCAATGGGTCAAGCTTGACCCAGCTTTCATTAAACAAATTCAGGAGCTGATGGAAACAGCCAATGAAAAAGGCATCCAACTGACTGACTTGCTGCAGCAGGAACTGTTGAATGGCATAAATGAAGATGGCGATGACGATTCTGAAAACGATGAAATGCTTCGGATTCAGTTTGAATTGAACCAGGAGCTCCGTAAAATGGTGGGAAGGCTCAGGGAAACCAAGAACATATCCGTCCTGCCCGTCCCTAATGCACTTCAAGGAGATTTACGCCCTTATCAAAAACTGGGCATGAGCTGGCTCC
This sequence comes from Bacillus sp. 220_BSPC, assembly GCF_001054655.1. Lineage (NCBI taxonomy): Bacteria > Bacillati > Bacillota > Bacilli > Caryophanales > Bacillaceae > Bacillus > Bacillus sp. 220_BSPC. The sequence continues at coordinate 4,616 of NZ_JVPL01000111.1, read as the reverse complement.
TTTTTTTAAGGGAGCATGGTTTTGGTGCTTGTCTAGCCGACGATATGGGACTTGGAAAAACAGTCCAGATGATTGCCTACCTGCTTCATGTGAAAGGCAAAGAAGGAGCTGGTGAAGAGCTGCCCACTGCGCCCAGGGACGAACAAAAGAGTGAACCGATCATCGTCGAAGAGGATAGCGGCACAGAGAGCAGTGATGAGGCTGAGGCCATTGCCACTGCCCCCGAATCCGTCTCTGTTCAATCGGCGCTAATCGTCTGCCCGACATCGGTCCTTGGCAACTGGCAAAAGGAATTGGAAAAATTCGCACCTTCACTTAAAGTTCACCTTCACTATGGATCGAATCGTGCTAAAGGTGAAGCATTTACTAAACTGGCATCCGATCATGATATTGTCTTAACATCATATGGACTGACACACCAAGATGTGGCTGAACTGACCTCGATCCATTGGAGCAGCGTTATCCTTGATGAAGCACAAAACATCAAGAATGCCCAAACGAAGCAATCCAAGGCGGTGCGAAAGCTAAATGGCAGACATCATATCGCCTTATCGGGTACGCCGATGGAAAACCGTTTAAGTGAGCTATGGGCGATTTTCGACTTCATCAACAAAGGTTATCTCGGAACGCTAGGTCAGTTTCAGGAGAAATATGTGGCGACCATTGAGCGTGATGAACAGAAGGATAAAATCAAGGAATTACAGCGTTTGATACAGCCATTTTTGCTTCGCCGTACAAAACGCGATAAAGAAGTCGCTCTTAATCTTCCGGATAAGCAAGAACAAAAGGAATTCGTACCGCTTACCACCGAGCAAGCATCGTTGTATGAACAACTGATTAAAGATACATTCACTGATATCGAACAACTGTCTGCCTTTGAAAGAAAAGGAATCATCCTCCAGATGCTGAATAAGCTAAAGCAACTTTGCAACCATCCAGCTCTTTACTTAAAAGAGACGGAAAAGGAAAACATCATGAAGGCACCTAACCGATCAGGCAAACTCGAGAAGCTGACCGAGCTTATCGATGCGGTCCGCGAACAGGATGAAAGCTGTCTCATTTTCACACAATATATCGGGATGGGCAATATGATTAAAGAATTGCTGGAAAAACGATATGGCTTTGAAGTGCCATTCCTGAATGGGAGTGCGAACAAGAAGCAGCGTGATGAAATGATCACCCGATTCCAAGATGGGGAATTCCCTATTTTCATACTCTCATTGAAAGCAGGCGGCACGGGTCTTAATCTTACAGAAGCAAACCACGTGATTCACTATGATCGCTGGTGGAACCCAGCTGTTGAAAATCAAGCCACCGACCGTGCTTACCGAATTGGTCAACAGCGTTTCGTTCACGTTCATAAGCTAATCTGCACAGGGACCCTGGAAGAAAAAATCGACCAGATGCTTGATAAAAAGCAAGCCTTGAACGACGAAATCATCAGCAGTGATAACTGGATCACCGAACTTTCCACAGAGGAAATCAAGGACTTGGTCGCTCTTCAATAACCTGATTTCACATATGAAGATGATTGAGGACAAAAAAAGGAGAATGCATATAGATATGCATTCCCCTTTTTTTTACATAGGCGTCCTGTTATACATGGCATCGTTTGGTTCGAAAACGTTTATTGATTCAAAATAGCGACTTCACCATATAGAGGGCTGTGATCCAAATGATGATTGCAGATATTTTATTTAATATTCCAAGGAATTTTCCAGATGTATCAACCTTTTTCAGCAATCGTCCCGCAAGACATAATCCGTGGAACCAGCACCATGACACAAAGATGCACGTCATGGTGAAAATCATTTTATCTTTTCCTGAATAAACAAGTGAGCTCGAACCGATTACACCTATCGTATCCAGGATTGCATGCGGATTCAGTAATGATACGGATAGAGCAAATACAATTTGTTTTTTTGTCGACATCTGCATGGATTGGACACCTGACTGTGAGTTTGATTTGGCAAACCAAATCTGAAAGCCCATATACAATAAAAATATAACGCCGATTATGATTAATGTAAGTCGCAACCAATCGTATTGCATGACAATCAACGAAACACCTAAAATAGCTAACAGAATGAGCACCGTATCGCAAATTGCAGCCGTGATCGTTGCTGGCAATGCTTTTTTTATTGTAGGTTGGATTGCTCCTTGATTAAAAATGAAAACATTTTGCACTCCCAATGGAAGTATCAGCCCGAATGCCAATAATAATCCATGAAAAAATGGCCCCATATGAATACCCCCTTCCCTCATATTCAGTATAATGAGTAAAACAAAGGAATTGACCCTCCAATTGGTTGGTCTTCAAACCAACCAATTTAAAGGAATATAGAACATGAAAGGAGTGGTTTTCGTATGTTTATCGAATGGAGACCAAACCGGTCTTCCGCGCAATCACTTCACCAACAAATAGTAGATTGGATCAAACAACAAATTACACGGGGGGAATGGCCAGTTGACACTAAGCTTCCATCTCAACGCTCATTGGCCGACTCATTTTGCGTAAACCGAAGTACTATCATCACAGCCATAGATGAGTTGATTGCAGACGGATTATTGGAAACTAAGCTTGGGTCTGGCACTTTCGTTTCCAATAATACATGGAATGTGCTCGTCTCCAGCAAACAGCCCGACTGGAAAAACTACGTCCGGAATGGCCTTCATGAACCTAATTTAAAAACGATTCAGGATATTAATCAGTATGAAACGGACACTGCCATCATCAGATTAGGCACAGGTGAATTATCTCCAGCTCTGTTGCCTACAAAGCAAATCGAAAAGACGTTGCGATCCACTTTCTTTGATGCGCACTCATTAGGATATTCCGAACCCAAGGGTGACAAGAGACTTCGCCAATGTATAAGTGTTTATTTAGAAACAAAAGGGATCAACGCAAGTCCCAGCTCCCTCATGGTCGTTTCTGGCGGGCTCCAGGCACTCCAGTTGATTTCAGTTGGTTTACTTCAAAAGGGATCGATGATTTTACATGAGTCCCCTTCCTATTTAAATTCCGTCCACCCTTTTCAATCTGCGGGCATGCATTTAGTAGGTTTATCAAGACAAGGACATGAAAGTATCCCGACACAAATGAAGCGCATCAATGGGAGGAAGAAAGCGTCACTGTTTTATACTGTCCCAACGTTTAACAATCCAACGAATACTACATGGTCAAAAGAAGAAAGACTTAACCTTCTATCACTATGCAAAAAAGAACAGATCCCGATTATTGAAGATGACGTATATAGTGATTTGTGGTTTGATTCGGAACCGCCGCCGCCATTAAAATCCCTTGATGCAGATGGCCTTGTATTGCACATTGGCAGCATGTCCAAAACTTTAAGCCCAGGATTGCGCATCGGCTGGATTGCTGGCCCCATAACTGTGATTGAACGTTTAGCGGACATTAAAATGCAAATGGATTACGGTTCCAGTGCACTTTCCCAACACCTTGTGGCAGAATGGTTAGCAACTGGTCAATATTCAAAGCATTTAGAATGGCTAAGGCAAGAACTGATGGAACGCAGGGATTTTACATTAACTCTTCTCAATCAATATTTTAAGGGACTGGCCGAATGGCAAATACCTCAAGGCGGATTTTATATATGGCTAAAATTATGTAAACCCATCGTGAATCCAAACCTTTTCAAGCAAGCGATAAAGGAAAACATACTTCTTAATCCGGGATACATATACGAACCAAATAACCATACACATATACGGCTATCATATTCATACGCAACGGAGGAACAATTAGCTTATGGCATCCAAACCCTTTCAAAGATCATTCGGCGGTTGGTTTGACATCTCCAAGGATAGGAAACGCTCATCATGGCGAAACATTAATGGAGCTGCCGTGGCAGCTCCATCCATATCACTTATTGGCAGCTTTAATTTTCACGTTCCGCTCTTTTTGCTGAATGATGAAAAAAGAATGGTGATAGCCATGATTGATCATGATATGATCTAGGATTGCAGTAAGCGCCTCCCCCTTATTCGCCTGATAAGTCTCTGAACTTTCCTCAATGATGATTTTTTCTTGGTGGGGGTCATAATTAATAGATGTTTTAGCACCTCTTTCAAAAAAAGAAAGGGTTACCTCCTGACATAGAGGAAAATCCTGATAGGGTGAATCTGAGCGGGGATCCTTTTCAAAGGGAGAATGGACGTGCTGAAGTGCATCAAAGAAACTCGGTTTTGTAAGATATGACCTTTCGCTTCCTCTCCTTTCGAATTTCACTGTAATTCCAAAACTACTTACTTTATTGCTGGATTTCTTCTTATAATTCATGGATACCCTCCTTTTATTAGGTTCTTTATACCTAATTCTTTTCCCCTATACCATTTACCTGCCAGATAATGAAAATACTTCCTCACTAATAGATTTCCATATTAGCACGGTGAAAACGAAGCAAACCATTTCCAAAATCAGCACGAAAGAATTCAAAATCAGGAAATCTTAGTGCGCAAAAGCAGCCCACTTGGATAAGAGGGCCCATACTGTAGTTGAAGAAAGCGAGTTGCCTACAGTTTTTTTCTTTGAAAACGTTCCGGCTTATTTCAGAAATCCGCTCCCTTTCCGCCGACTGTCTGCCAAGCCTCCTCGA
>NZ_JVPL01000110.1:0-412 GCF_001054655.1 Bacillus sp. 220_BSPC | reverse complement strand
TAGGGGAGACCCCGCAGGCGCAAGCCGAGGAGGCTCCCCGACCGCCCGCGAAAAGCGAGTGCCTGGAGTGGCAATCATTACACATACCCCCTTTCAGAAATCCGCTCCCTTTCCGCCGACTGCCTGCCAAGCCTCCTCGGCACAAGCGCCTTTGGGGTCTCGGCTTGCCATTTATTCGGCAGGGGTGTCGCACATTTCTTCCATCCTTTAAGGAATACTGTAAAAAACCATGAAGGATAATCTAGTTTACTTTTAAAATTTTGGTTCGGGGCGAGAGCAATTCGGAACTCCTTTTGATGGAACCGCCGGACTGAAGACGAATTGGAGAAGAAGGGCCAGTTTCCCTACAATATTTCTTTAAGAAAAGTTCCAGTGATTGGAACGTAAGGTACGAGACTCCTGCGGGAAAAGC
>NZ_JVPL01000109.1:0-75439 GCF_001054655.1 Bacillus sp. 220_BSPC | reverse complement strand
TGATCGCTCATTTGAAGTTCCTTGCCTCGATGGATATAGGGGAGAAAAGGGGCCCCCAGAGTGGTGCCATCACCATCATTTGGCTAACCAGGTGGTCGGACTCCCACTATCCACTTTACCCACTGTGCATCTCGAAAGTTTGGTCATCCGTTTAATACCCCATCATTACACTCGAAGATTCCATTGAAAATGTATCCGAAACGCAAATTTCTTCAATCTAATAAGGGTGACAGTAAAAAAACATAAAGAATAATTTAGTCTTGTTTTAAAATCCTAGTTTAGGATGAGACCATACGGAACTTCCAGACTGACCGGAGATATTTTCGAGGAAAGACGAGTTTGCCTACAGTTTTTTTGTTTGTAGAACTTGAACCGTTGATTTCCACTCCAGGCACTCACTTTCCGCGGGCGGTCCATGAGCCTCCTCGACGCTTCGCGCCTGCTGGGTCTCCCCTGGCCTCGCATTTCCCGCAGGAGTCTCGTGCCTTCCGTTCCAAACAACTTAGATTGAACCCCATTTTGTCGACAATCTGAGACCGCTTTATAGCGGTTTTTTTGTTGTGTAAATAAGTTAATTTAACTAGATGAAAAGGTTAGTAAAACCTTATCGGACGGTATACAATTTAGTTAGGAATAATAGTAGAATCGGTTCATGATATAACCTCATCGATAGCTATTCTTAATCATATTTTTTGGAGTGATTGTATGCACAAGCTTATTCAGGCCATATTGCCGGTATTATTACTGTTTATGATTCTGCCAATCTACCAGCCAGATGCTTCATCTGCAGAAGGGACGCAGCAATCTGATGGTGTCATCGTCAAGTACAAAGAGACGAGCGATGAGCCGATCAACGAGTTGATAGAAAAGGTGGAGGTTCCTAAAGGGGAATCAACGGATAACCTGATCGAGGAACTTGAAGAACAGAAGGATGTGGAATATGCAGAACCAAACTATCTTTTCAAGAAGATGGAAAGCCCGAACGATCCAGCCTACATAGACCAGTGGCACCATAAAAAGCTTGGTACGGGTGCAGCGTGGACAAAATCAATGGGATCAAAGGAATTGATCGTGGCCATCATTGACGACGGCATCGATCGCAACCACGAAGATTTAAAAGGGAGGATCGTCAATGCCTATGATACGATACGAAATCGGAAGCATATCGTCCCAAAAGGGGAGCATGGAACGCATATCGCTGGCATCATTGCCGGTTCTGCGAACAACGGCATAGGCGGAACGGGTGTTGCCCCGAACGTTAAACTAATGCCAATCAACGTTTTTGATGGAGAATATGCCGATACGGCCGATATCATTGACGCGATACATTATGCCGTTCAGCAAAAGGCAAACATCATCAATATGAGTTTAGGCGACACCAGTTATTCGGAGTCCTTGAACAAGGCCGTCCAGGAAGCCTATAAACAAGGCGTACTGATTGTCGCGGCTGCCGGGAATGAAGGGGATATGGGGAAAAATGTACAGCGTGTGTACCCAGCTGCATTCAGCCACGTCATTTCCGTTGCTGCCACTAATTCAAGTGACAAGCGTCCCAGTTATTCCAACTACCATTCAACAGTCGATATTGCGGCCCCTGGGGATGATATCCTTTCAACCTTGCCAAATGGTAAATACGGTTGGATGAGCGGAACATCGATGGCGACGCCAATGGTGGCGGGTGTAGCGGCATTGATTTGGTCCCATGAGCCTAAGCTCAACAAAACGGAGGTTGAATACCGTCTCTATGATTCAGCCGTGGACCTAGGTACAAAAGGGAAAGACATTTACTATGGAAACGGGCGGGTCAATGCCAAAAAAGCACTGGAAATGAAGACGCTGACCAAACCGTCCGTGACTGCGATATCCGATAAGGACACCAAAATCAATGGGAAAATCCCGGCTGATTTCAAAACGGGGACTGTCTCTATTTATACCGATAAAAAACAACTCGCCACAGTGAAAATCAACGGCGAAAAAACGTTTACAGCGACCATCGCAAAACAAACAGCCGGCACGACCATCTCTACTAGGCTCATCGATAAATCTGGAAATAAAAGTATACCCGTTTCATTTAAAGTGGCAGATAAAACGGCTCCTGCAAGACCGTCCGTAAATACGGTAGGTGACAATACCGTAAAAGTAACCGGCAAAGCGGAAGCAAGCTCTTCCGTCACCGTCAAAACTGGCAGTACGGTTCTAGGCAAAGCAAATTCCAACAGCGCAGGGAATTTCACCGTAACGATGTCAAAAAAACAAAAAGCCGGTAAAGTCCTATCCGTTACAGCAACCGATAAAGCGGGCAATATAAGCTCGATCAAAAACGTGACCGTCGCAGACAAAACAGCACCAAGTAAACCGACGGTCAACACAGTCACGACAAAAACGACAATAGTAACGGGCAAAGCAGAAGCTAACTCCACTGTGTCCATCAAAGCATCAAAAAAAGTGATTGGCTCTGCAACAGCAACGACCAAAGGTACATTCTCGGTTAGAATCCCCAAGCAAAAAGCCGGGAAGAACCTATATATTTATGCCAAAGATAAAGCGAAAAACGTAAGCGAATCAAGAAAAGTAACAGTTAAAAAGTGATAGAAAAACAGGAACAGCCCCCAATAATCTAATTGGGGGCTGTTCTTGTTTCAATTGAAGGGGGGAAACGAAACCGTTTTGGGCAAAAAAATAAGCAATAGTCAAAACAAGATAAGCAGTCGAGGAAAATGAATGTAATGAAGGTGACGCTGCAGCTTCGCAGAAATTCAATAAATCAGATCTTATTGAAAGTGCTATCTTCTTTAAATAAAAAGAAAAATACAAATAAGGTGCTGCCATTACGTAGCACCTCTGCTTTTAAAAAATTATATTAGCTATACAAAATCCAAACCCTTTATTCTTTCTTTGATTGTAACCAGTCTAAAAAGTCATCCCTGAAAACCCTTTTGGACCTTTTTAAACGAATTAAAGGAAAATCGGGATTTCCCATGTATTCATCAGCTGTTCTTTCACTAACATTTAAATAAGCTGCCAAATGCTCTACAGTTAATAATTCTGGTAGTTGTGAAATCTCATCCGTTTCGTTCGTTATTATTTCTTCCCTTCTTTCATGATTTGCGTAATTTATATGCCCTTCTCCCATGCAAACTGCTACTTTCTTAGAACACTTGGGACACGTCAGTGTATCAATTCTATCTTCCATAACAGAAAAACGAGAAACTACGCCAAACAGTGTTGAACAATTCTCACATAAATAAGTATAAACACCTTCCACTTTCAAATTTATCACTCCTTAGACTTATCATTTGTTAAATTAACAAATTCTATAAGGAGCCAATCTGATATGTGGTAGGCTTAAGCGCTTTTCACTGATCATGTTTCTATTTTATTTTAGGTTCTTTTACAAGTGTTTTTGATTTTCTTGATCAACTCACTCAGTTAATTTAGTCCTTATTACGACTGCTCGCTTACTCGCAGGATTTCACCAATATGCTCAAACCACTTTATAGCTGCATCCAAATCAGGTGCAGCGATCCAACATGAGTAATTGCTGTAATGATAATAAAATACCCTTTTAAGGTGAGGGGCAAGCTGTACCGTTTTAGAACAAAAAAAGAAGCAATAGTCAATACTGCTTCTTGGATTACATATATCGACCGCATGAAATTCATTAAATCTCACCCTCTTCAAGCCTCCTATTATACTCAACTTTACTGATTAATCCTTTTGCATTACAGGTAAGACAATCTGTATAAATATCGTAGGCACCTGTACCTGCACAAACATGGCATTTAACATGAGTTTCTGGTATATCCTTATGCATGAATGAAAAAACTTTTCCAATATACTGCAGAATAATCATTCCCAAAACTCCTTTTTTTTCTATAATACAACGAAAAAGAGAGAAGGAAACAGAGAATACAATAACATTACTTAAAACAAATAAAACCATAACATACTTTACAAAGAGTTAAAAAAATGATGGGGATTCGTGTCTAGTATGAATACAGTATAGTTTTTAATGCTCTCAGATTTTGTCTCGACCAAAGCAAAATAAAAAGAGCCCTAGGGCTCTAAAATAAACTATTAATGATCAATTTTAGCCAACCAATAAAAGAAATCCATAACGGTATGCTCAAAGATGTACCAAACAAAAGTCCTTTTAAGAAATTCCCTTCATTTTCACCTACCATATTGAACACACCTCTCAGCTTGGTTTTCTTGTGATAATTATAAATGAAAGCGCTTTCTTTGTATATGAGGCATTTGACGTAATTACTTTACAATTTAATCCTTAAGATAAAGCCGACAAGTTGAATCAGTCAGCTTTCTCGTGAAATTAAAATAGTCTTAAATATTTCTTACAAGGATCTTGATATGATACTGCATTTTATAGCTTTTTCGAAGTAAGACGAACTGTGCCGTCTCAAAAATAGAACTCGACTAAGATGTTAAGCATTACGCAATAAGCCAATAATTTTAATTACAACACCTGCTCATATCACTTAATCCAGTATCCAAATCAAATACAGCTATCCAATGTAAGTAATTGCTCCCCTGATAATAAAATTCCCCTTAAAAGGCGAAGACGGTATTATTACAATGTCGAGAGATGTCGTTATAAATTGGAAGAATATTCTTTGTCGCTGAAAATTTGATAGTTATAATTAATGAGAGAAAAATAACGGAATAAAGTGAAATAGAGTTTAGGTAACAGTATTAAATAAAAATTTTCTATATTTTATAAGACTTCCATGTCAGTCATTAATGTTCAAATATGGGAGGTAAAGATGAGGAAATATGGTTTAATCATTATCGCTGGAATTTGCTTAGCCTAACTGGTTTTAGGCCATATGCATAGGAAAAGCATAAGTCAGGCAGCAGGGGGAGAGGCTAGAGAAGCTGCGGCAAAAGTGAAAGAAAAGGAAAAAGAAGAGAGGGATGCTTTGATTTAAAGTTTGAAACCGGAAAATAATAAACAGCAGCCGTTAATAGATTACCTGCATTATAATTCGCATACGCAAGATAGGGTTAGTGTATCCCTAGTGGGAAGTAATGGTACTTCAGGAACCGGTGCATGTTCTTCCAATAGTTGGGCAGGGCGGTTAGAGAAGAGTCTGCGCGCTGATCGTGATGATTTAGAAACACTAAGTTTCATTAATCAAGAACATGAGGGGGTATTCCACAGAGGATTTGCTGGAGGGTAAGAAAATTAAAGCGGTCATACAAGATGATCCTGATTTAATTATTTTTGAAAATTCGCTGATAAACAATCAATATCAATCACTGAGCTTAGAACAGACAGAAAAAAATTTGGAAAACATCATGACAAAGTTATAGAAAGGGCTGCCGAATGCCAAAATTCTAATCATTTCACCAAACCCTGTCGCAAATGGTAAAACGGAGAATAGTTTAGGTTTGAATTATTTGGATTATATTCACGTTTCCGAACAGATCATCAAAACGAATAAAGGGACTTATATGAATAGTAAAGAAGAGATAGAAAAGAAGCTAAATAAAAAGAATATGAGATTGGCTGATATACTGACTAATGATAATTTCCATCCCAATGACCAAGGGCATTACATATGGTTCGAGGTGATGCAGGAATATTCTAAGTTGAAGAAGTAGTACCATAGTAATATAAGGGGGAAAAGCGGTAATCACTTTTCCCCCTTATATAATTTTTATCCTTGTACCCAAAAGAAAGCGGTATCATAGTTTCTCAATCCTTAAGGAGATCACTTCTATCTTGAATGAATTCGCGCATTTCCTCTTTCGATATTCCTGATCCCATAACATCCTGCATAATTTCCATCCACTCTTCATCCATGCCCTTGTCTGCTTGTTCATTCAACAGAACATCAACTTTAATACAAAGGATTCTAGCGATTTTTTCTAAAACTAATATAGTAGGGTTTGTTTGAAGGTTTCTTTCCAGTGAGCTTATATAGGATTTGGCAACGCCGGATTTTGCGGAGAGTTCACTAATTGACATTTTTCTTTCTTCCCTAAGCGACTTAACTCGGTAACCTATCATATAGACCACACCTAACCATTAATATGAAAACTATATACTCATTTAAACTATCACTTTCAGTGTACACATTTTCCTTTCATTTTTAATGATAACTAGGCACTAAAATACTTGAAAAAATTATATGTATAAACGGATTTTCATGTGTTGGTAGGCATTTAGTTAGGTCTATTTCAAGAAATTATTGTAAACTGATAAATCTAAGAAAGATTGGGAATGGGTGTATTGTTTTATTAAATTTAAGTCGAAAATATTCTGGAAAATGGGTTGAATAGCCGTGATCCATGCAATATTTCAAAATTAGAAATTATTTCCTTTGTATTAATATTTTCTTTTTTGTAAAATTATTTAGGGGTTTGAAAAGTATTCTTTCATTGTAAGTTTCATGTAAATTTACTTGAAAATACATAAATATAGGTAATATTATGGTATAATATAATAGGTCATTTTTAACATATCGGGAGGATAAAATGGAAGAAACTATTAGTATTAAAGATGTTTTTCAAACATTACAGAAACGTTGGAAGTTAATAACGCTACTGACATTAATCGCTGCGTTGATTAGTGGTGCAATATCCTATTTTTTATTAACACCTGTTTACGAATCATCCACACAGATTCTAGTTAATCAGAATCAATCGAAGAACCAAATTGATACAAATCAAATACAATCTAATATTGACATGATCAATACATACAGTGTGATCATAAAAAGCCCTGCTATATTAGAGAAGGTCATTGATGATCTTGAACTAGAACAAAGTGTGGATCAGCTTAGTCAAAAAATTACGATTAACAGCCAAGAAAATTCTCAAGTCTTCTCTTTAACGGTTCAAGATAGTAATCCATCGAAGGCAGTCGAAATTGCAAACGCAGTGTCTGGAACATTCCAAAAGGAAATCAAAGATATAATGAATGTCGACAATGTTAGCATACTTTCGAAGGCAGAAGTAAAGGAAAATCCTACTCCTGTAAAACCATCTCCATTATTGAACATCGCTATTGCGGTGGTAGTTGGGTTGATGGCTGGAATAGGCTTGGCATTCCTACTAGAATACATGGATAATACGATAAGAGACGAGAAGGATATTGAGACGCTCCTTGATTTGCCATTACTTGGATCCATCCAAAATATATCGCAACATAAATAAGGAACCATTCAGTGACATTAAGAAAGGAAGTGGGATTTTTGAGAAGTAAAGATGAAAAACAAGTGAAATTAATTTCGCAGACTAATCCTAAATCGCCTATTACTGAACAATATCGATTAATTAGAACAAACATACAATTCTCTTCAGTGGATAAAGAAATCAAAACCATTGTGGTTACTTCCGCGGAGCCTAATGATGGGAAATCGACTACAGCTGCCAACCTAGCGATTGTGCTGGCTCAAGAAGAGAAAAAAGTATTACTTGTGGATGCGGACTTAAGGAAGCCATCTATTCATTATGCTTTTAAACTTAGTAATATACATGGACTTACTAGCGTATTGACAAAGAAAATGGACTTAAGAAAAACTATCTTGAATTCAAATGTTTCAAATTTAGACATTTTAACAAGTGGACCGATACCACCTAATCCTTCAGAGTTATTAAATTCCAAAGCGATAGAAACAGCTATTAATGAACTAAAAGGTATCTATGATTATATCATTTTTGATACACCGCCAGTTCTTGTAGTAACTGACTCTCAAATTGTAGCTAATAAATGTGATGGCGTGATCATGGTAGTGGCAAGCGGCAAGACAAACAAACAAAGTGCAGTAAAAGCAAAAGAACTTTTAGAAAAAACTAATACGGCATTACTTGGAGTCGTTTTGAATGGAATTGAATCAAGTACCAGCAATTATTATTACTATCAATCCTAAAAAAAATTCGACAAATTAATACTCTATTTAATAGCAGTTATTTATGCTACTATTAACAGGGAATTAATTCCTATTTGATTGCTTAGTGATTAAGCCTATTATCCCATTTATATAAAGGAAGTGTGTGAAATTTGATTGACTTGCATTGTCACATTCTCCCTGGAGTTGATGATGGTTCACCGGATATGCAGGAAAGCATAGTCATGGCAAAGAGTGCGGTAGAAGCAGGGATAACCCACATATTTGCCACACCACATCACTTAAATGAGAGATATGTAAATGTGAAGGATGACATTATTGATTGTGTATTTGAGTTAAATGAGTGCTTACAACAAGAGAATATTCCTCTTTCTGTTCATCCTGGACAAGAATTGAGAATACATCGAGAATTATTTGTTTCACTTGAAAAGGGAGAAGTACTAACGCTTGATAATACCGACAAGTATTTATTGCTAGAACTCCCGTCAGGACATGTGCCTTCATACACGCAAGAACTGATCTATGAGCTTTTGTTAAAAGGGATAACACCAATTATTGTACATCCTGAGAGAAATAAGGAATTGATAGAGAATCATAATCTATTATTTAAATTGGTCCAAGAAGGTGCCTTAACTCAACTTACCTCTGATAGTATTATCGGTCACTTTGGGAAACATGTTAAGTCTTTTTCAAAAAAAATTATTGAACATAATTTGGCTCATTTTATTGCAACAGATGCTCATAATGTAGGCTCTAGGGGGTTCTCCCTTCAACAGGCTTATGAATCAATCACCAAAACATTTGGAATCGAGAGTACATTTTATTTTAAAGAAAATGCTGAACAGCTTATTCAGGAACAAGGTCCCTCTATTGTAAAACCAGTACCGTTTAAAAAGAAGTTCTTGGGGGTTTTTTAGTAATTTAGCCATACAGGAAACGCTTACATTATTATATAATAAATTACGATTATATAAAACTATATATAGGGATTTTGGAAAAAAATTGAAGGGTCTGATATTTAATGAAAAAAGTACGTAAAGCTATTATACCTGCTGCGGGATTAGGAACAAGGTTTTTACCAGCAACTAAAGCAATGCCAAAAGAAATGTTACCAATAGTAGACAAACCGACGATTCAATACATCGTTGAAGAAGCAATTTCTTCAGGTATTGAGGATATAATTATCGTAACTGGTAAAGGTAAACGTTCCATTGAAGATCATTTTGATCACGCTTTTGAACTTGAAAATAATTTAATGGAGAAAAATAAATTTGATTTATTAGAAAAAGTCCAAGCCCCATCTAAAGTAGATATACATTTCATCCGACAAAAAGAGCCAAAAGGATTAGGCCATGCAGTTTGGTGCGCGAGAAAATTCATTGGAAACGAACCTTTTGCTGTTTTATTGGGTGATGATATCGTTCAAGCGGAAACACCTTGCTTAAAACAGTTAATGAATGAATACGATAAAACCTTATCTTCTGTCATTGGTGTGCAATCAGTTCCTGAAGGAGAAACTCATCGCTATGGAATTGTAGATCCAAGCAACCAAACCGGTCGTCGCTATGAGGTACATAACTTTGTAGAAAAGCCAGAAAAAGGAACAGCCCCATCAAATTTAGCGATTATGGGTCGTTATATCTTTACTCCAGAAATATTTATGTTTTTAGAAAAACAAAAGAAAGGAGCAGGCGGTGAAATTCAATTGACAGATGCAATCCAAAAATTAAATGAGATTCAACGTGTGTTTGCCTTTGATTTTGAAGGTAAAAGGTACGATGTAGGGGAGAAGTTAGGGTTTATTCAAACGACAATTGAGTTTGCTCTGAAAGATGAAAATCTTAAAAGTGAAGTAATGGGCTTCCTAGAGAATTTAATTGAAAAACAAAAAATAGACATTAATTGAGATATGGGAGGAGCCAATTTGAAAGCTGTACCTGTTGAGCAGAGAGTAGCTAAGTCTAAACACTTATTAACAGCAAATCAAGTGAATGCAAATCTGACCTATTTAAGAATAAAACGATTGATAGATATCCTGGGATCACTTATAGGGATTATTATCCTTTTACCCGTTTTATTGGTTGTTGCTTTATTAATTAAAATTGAGGATCCAAGAGGGCCAATATTTTTCAAACAAGTTAGAATAGGAAAAAATGAAACTGAATTTCATATGTATAAATTCAGATCAATGGTCTCAAATGCAGAAGAGCAGTTAAAAGAATTACTTGCATTAAATGACGTAACTGGGGCCATGTTTAAAATGAAGGATGACCCAAGGGTAACAAAAATCGGTAAAATCATTCGGAAAACAAGCATTGATGAATTACCACAGTTGTGGAACGTACTAAAGGGTGAAATGAGCTTGGTTGGACCGCGTCCACCACTTCTTAGAGAAGTTAAAGAATATTCACCTTATGATAAACAGAGATTACTTGTAACTCCTGGATGCACTGGATTATGGCAGGTTAGTGGGAGAAGTAATGTTGGTTTTGAAGATATGGTGGAATTAGATTTATACTATATCCAGAAAAAGTCAGTAAGATTAGATCTGAAAATAATCATTAAAACTTTTAGGGTTTTGATAGGAGCAAAGGACGCCTATTGATTTGAGAAAGTAATATAAGACTTGGTGGTGATACTTTGACTATGAAGATTATGCATGTGGGTGAATATATTAAGGGTGGTGTTTATACATATTTATTTGATGTACTTGAGTATCAATCAAAATTTCAGAATGCACTTATTTATCTAGTTGCAAGTGAGTATAAATCTGAAAAAGAGTATCCGGTAGAAGAAGATAACATTTTCTTTTATAAGTATCGTAGAAACCCTTTCTATATGATTTATGCAACTATCTATATTTTTATTTTAATTAAAAAAGTTAAACCAGATATTATTCATGTCCATAGTACTTTTGCCGGATTATTTGTCCGACTACCATACCTACTTCTTCCAAATAAAAACGTTGAAATAATATATTGCTCTCATGGTTGGAGTTTTTTAATGGAAACATCCAATTTTACTAGAAAGCTATATATACAAATTGAAAAAAATTTAAGTAAAGTTACAAATAAGATAATAAATATATCAATGTTTGAACAGATAGAATCTATAAAAGTTGGAATAACTAAAAACAAATCAGTCCTTATTTATAATGGTACAAAGAAAATAAATGATGAGAAATTGTATTCTCCTACTTTAAACAATATTGATAAAACTAAAATAAATATATTATTTGTTGGTAGGTTCGATAGGCAAAAAGGAATTGATATCTTAATTAATTTAATAGAAGATATCAGTAACAAACAAATCCATTTTTATCTAATCGGAGATTCTGTACTTGGTAACAAGCAAAACACGAATTTTAAATTACCAGAAAACGCCACTAAAATTGGGTGGATAAAAAATGAAGAAATAGATGATTACTATCAAAGTGTTGATGCAGTTATTATACCATCTAGGTGGGAAGGTTTTGGGTTAGTAGCTATTGAAGCGATGAAAAATAAAAAGGCTGTAATATCAAGTAATCGGGGAGCTCTTCCAGAATTAATACAGAATGATATTAACGGGTATATCTTTGATATGGATAACTTAAAATCACTTAAATTAATTATTGAAAAGTTAGATAAAAATACTTTAAAAGACTTAGGTGAAAACGGATATACTCGCTATTTGAAATATTTCACATCTGAAAAAATGAATAATGAGATTTTAACGGTCTATAACTCTCTAATTAGTCAAGAAAAAATTATTAAAAAGGATGAAAACCACGCTTAGAATAAAGTTATTAAAAGAAGATATAATATAGATTCATGAATGATAATTTCGAGGTGTATTATGGTTAGTTTAAGTGTAATAATACCTATTTATAATGTTGAGGCATACCTAGGTGATTGCTTAGATTCAGTTGTAAATAGTATGAGACATAGTAATGATATAAATAATATCGAAATAATTTTAGTTAATGATGGGACCAATGATCAATCAGGGGAAATTGCTAAAAGATATTCTGAAAAGTATAATTTTAAATATGTTGAAAAAACAAATGGTGGATTAGCTGACGCTAGGAATTTCGGATTAGAATTTGCTAGATATGAATATGTAGCCTTTATTGATAGCGATGATAAAGTAACGGAAAATTTCTTTTTTGAAATTTTCCTTGCTTTAAAAGACAATCCAGATTTAATAATTTTTGACTGGTATGATTACTTTGAAGATGAAGATAAACTCCAAAAAGTAGTTAAAGGAATGGAGAGCCAAAGATATTTATGGAGTGTACAACCTAGTGCCTGGAATAAAGTATATAGAAGAAGTTATTTTGAAAATATTAAGTTTCCTAAAGGTAAAGTATATGAGGATGTAGGTACTATATATAAAATACTATCTAAAGTAAATGAATATACTTATCTTGACCGTCCATTATATATTTATAGAAAAGGGCGGCAAAATTCGTTGTTAACCACAATTAGTCCGAAAATTAATCACATTTATGATGTATTAGAGGACACTTATGTATATTACGCTAACATTATTAATAAGGATAAAATTATTAAAGAAGGCCTTTGTTATCAATATATTAGACTATTGATGTGGTCTAATATGTATAGACAATTAAAACTATATAGGTTTAAGATGTGGGGATTTTACAAAAAAATGAGATATACTAGGTCATTAATTTACAAAAAGTTTCCTGAATGGAAAAAGTCTGATTTCATCGAACAAAATTCGGATTTTTTCATAGAGAGATTTGGGCAAAATTATATTAATTTAATTGATAATATAGGCAAAAATTTTATATCAACTATATATACGCTATTAATAGTTATAATGAAAAACGTAAAACGTAAATAACTTTTTTTCTCGTACCACGGATAACTTCATTACAACTAGAATTATTGAATTAAAATGTTACATGAGATTACAGAAATAACCCAAGGAAGATTAAACAAAACCGTAGACTACAAACCAATAAATATAGTTGAATTTTTAATCCTTAAACTTACAACACATGGGTGATAATATGCAAATAGTGTATTTAATTATGGCACACAATAACTCGCTTCAATTAAAAAAGCTTGTAGAAAAACTTGATTACAAAAACAATTCTTTCGTAATTCATTTTGATTTAAATGGTAGTGAAATTGAATATAATATATTGCAAGAAATGTTCGGGAATAAAAAAAATGTGTTTTTTTCAAAAAGAAATAAATGTTATTGGGGTGATATAAGTTTGGTTGATGCTACTATAGAATGTCTTAAAGCGGCTTATCAAAACGATATTACTTTTGATTACGCTGTTCTAATTAGCGGTCAACATTATCCAATAATGAAAAATGAGCAGATAGAAAATCATCTCGTAAATGCTAATAATAATAATTTTATGAGCTACTTTAAGATACCTGCTAAAGAATGGGCAAATGAGAATGGCGGGATAGATAGAATTATTTATTATCATTTTAATAAACACCCTAGGAAACGTTTTTCGAAGAAAAGAATCATGTATAAAGGATTTTCTCGATTATTAAAAAAGTTAGGTGTTAGTAGAAAGCCGGTTTTAGACATAAATAAGTTTTACGGAGGCTCGCAATGGTGGTGTTTAACAAACGAAAGCTGTGCTTACATCTTGAGTTTTGTTAAAACTAGAGTGGATGTATACGATTACTTTAAACATGTATTAATTCCAGACGAAATATTTTTCCAAACAATATTATTAAATTCAAAATTTAAAGATAAAATAATAAATAATAATTTAACATATATGGATTGGGGGATTGGCCCAGCTACTAGTCCTATCACTTTAGATGAGACACATTATGATGAACTAAAAAAATCTAAAAATTTATGGGCAAGAAAATTTGATACAGTTAAAAGTGAAAAACTAATAAAACTTTTGGATTGTGAAACTAAAAATAAATAAAAAATTTACAATAATAAAGACAAGATTTCTGACTGGATAACGACTTAAATAGATCTGAACAAATAATAAAAAAGTCTAAATTATTTAATTTTGTACTATTTTTGTGTTTTTAGAAAAAGAAGATATCATTGTGTTTTTTTGTTTAAGTAGAAATAGATGATTTAGAGATAAAAATAATGACATGGAATAATAATTGTAATTGTATTTTACAAAATTAAAAAGGAAAAGGTTTTTTATTATGAATATTTCTCAAAGAAGACAAGTTAAACAATATATAAAATATGGATTCTTAAAAAAAATTAAATTATACTTTAGTAATAATAAAAGCCAGTATAATGAATTGGAACATTTTAAAGATAAGAAAAAAGTTTTTGTAATGCAAACGCCGACTCATGGGAATTTAGGGGATCAAGCTATTGCATATGCACAAAAGCAATTTTTTACAAATAATTTTAAAGACTATGAATATGTAGAAGTGCCTTTCGAAGAAGTCTTTTTAAAAGCCAAAAATATAAGAAAAATCATAAACCCCAGTGACTTAATTGTTATTCATGGTGGGGGAAATATGGGTGACATGTATTTATATGAAGAATTAACTAGAAGATTTATTGTTAATTACTTTAAAAACGTAAAAATTATATCGTTCCCACAAACTATAAGTTTTAGCAATACATTATTTGGTGATTTTGGGTTAAGGGGTACGAAAAAGGTCTATAAAAGTAATGAAAACTTTTTTATTGTTGCTAGAGAAACAAAGTCATATGAAATAATGAAAAAAGAATTTGGAAAAGAGAAAGTAATCTTAACACCAGATATTGTACTTTCTTTAAGCGAAATAGGTGAAAATAATAGAAAAGGGATTGTTACTTGTTTTAGAAATGATATAGAACGAATTATAGATAATAACGTTAAAGAGATTCTTTTAAATGTGATTAAAGAAAAGTATCATAATTTGATAATAACTGATACAGTTGTAAATCATAATATACCTATTAGTAATAGAGACGAAGAGTTGCGGAAAATTTGGAATACTTTTAGAAATGCAGAGGTTGTATTAACGGACCGGTTACATGGGATGATATTTTGCGCTATTACTAGAACACCATGTATTGTCGTAAATAACTTCAATCATAAAATAGAATATAGTTACAAAAATTGGCTAAGTAATTTAGATTATATTAAATTTGTTGATAAATTTGATGTTGAAAATATAATTAACCATATCGAAGATTTAAAGAGAATTAATCTAAATAATAGTTTGAAAAATGAAATCAAATTTGAAGAATTTTCTTCGCTAATAGACTTAATTAATAACTAATATATAATTTTTTTTTGAAGAAACGCAGTATGAATTTCTCCTTTAAATCGTTTTTAACAATATAAGACTTCTTTATTTAGTTGTAAAAGTTTAGAGGAGGGATTTACTGTTTATGTATACAACTTCATTATATATTCCTTTCTATGGTGGGTTGATACTGCTCAAAAAATGGTTTTAAAGAAATTTATATGATAAAATAATGTATAGTTCTATTTGCTCAATTAAGTATTTTTTTCTGAAATTTTAAGGCTCCCCCTATTTATGTTTTTTACCGCTTATAACCTAACTAACAATAGAATCTTTTGAATAAATACCCTTACTTTCTTATTGGGAAGGTATAAATTTTAGGAAAGTCGTATTCATATTGTACCTAAGTTTAATAAAAAACATCGAAAAAAGATGCACTGTGTTTTATTAAGAGAATGGTAATGAAAAATACGGATCCTATTTGGCCTATCACTCAATTTGATAGCCTGCAATTAGTATAAAAAGCGTTAACAAAGCAAAGTTGAGCAAGGAGTATACACCTAAAACCATTGAGAATGTTTTTATAAAAAACTTATAGACCGAAGGTAATTTAATGACTAGTAAGGTTGATAGATATAAATGAATAATTATAAAAAATTGGTTAATAATTCACTTATTTTTGCTGTAGGGAACTTAGGAACTAAATTGATTGTTTTTTTTCTTGTTCCTCTTTATACATATTACTTAACAAAAACTGAATTTGGTATGGTAGATTTGTTAACAAGTACCTTGAGTTTTTTGATGCCAATCTTCTCGTTGTGTATCTTTGATTCAGTATTAAGGTTTGCAATGGATAATAATTATGATAAACAAGCAGTATTAGCTAATTCACTAGTTGTTACATTTATTGGCTTTGTTTTGTCATTCTTAATTTATCCTATATTAATATATATATTACCATTCGATGATTTTATCCTTTATTTTTACTTACTATTATTTGTTCAATCGATTAATACTATATTGACACAGTATGTAAGAGCAATTGGAATGGTTAAATTATTTGCTTGTAGTGGACTTATTAATGCATTTATCCTATTAGTTTGTAATATATTCCTCCTTATGTTATTTCCTATGGGTATTGTTGGTTATCTATTCTCTCTTGTCATAGCTAATATTTTTAGTAGTTTATTTGTTATTATTGGCGGGAAAGTTCAAAATGATTTCAACGTAAAGAAAATAAACATTAAATTAACAAAAGAGATGCTACTATACAGCATTCCTTTAATTCCTAATGCATTGATGTGGTGGATTATGGGATTATCAGATAGATTTATAATTACATATTTTTTAGGGTTGAGCGCTAATGGGCTTTATGCTGTAGCAAACAAGATACCGAGTATTTTAAATATAATTAATTCTATATTTTTTCAAGCTTGGCAGATGTCTGCTATTGAGGAAGTTGATTCAAAAGATAAATCCAAATTCTTTTCAAATGTTTTTAATGTTTTTTCTATTGCTATGTTAGTATCGACTTCTCTATTACTAATACTATTAAAAATTATAATGAAGTTTTTTGTAGCAGATAATTATTTTGATGCTTGGCAATATGTACCTTTTTTATTGTTGGGAGTCGTATTCTCAAGTTTTTCTGGATTTTTAGGTACTAATTATATTGCAGCCAAAAAAACATCCGGTGTTTTTAAAACATCCGTGATAGGAGCTATTATAAATATTGTTGCGAATGTAATATTAATTCCAATAATAGGAATTAATGGTGCTTCTATAGGAACTATGCTTAGTTTTGCTGTAATATGGCTATTGAGAATTAAAGATACCAGGGAATTTGTAAAGGTAGAGATAAATATAAAAAAAATGGTTTTTACACTAATTGCTTTAATTGTTCAAATTGGATTATTGTATATGAATTTAGCATTTGAATGTTTATTTCAGATAATTATATTTATTATTATAATTTTGATAAATCAAAATGAAATGAAAGATATAATAATAAAGATTATGGGGTTTTTATCCAAAAGAAAAATACAATCTAAATAGATTTGAAGCACATTGTATAAAAATAAATTTTTATCATTAAATGAAAAATGAAACAATCTAAATTGGATTTTGGATTAAGAACACTTTAATTTTAACTGATTTTATTATTGTAAGCAGTGAGATTCGTGATTAAATTATTTTATTAAGACAATCTACACCTCTTAAAAAACTTCTTTTTTCCTAAGATCTACACTATAAAGTTGTTTGGAAATTACTTTAATTAAGTAAAAGAACTCCTGAAACCATCACAAAAAAGGCTGAGAATCTATTCAGCCTTTTTATTTCAAGCAGTTTAGTAGTTGTGATTCCAGGCATTACTATATTTTAATACCAAATTTGTTGAAAAAGGAAATGAAATAGCTCAAGATAGAAGGTTTAATTTCTTTAATACCTTTCATACTATAATAAGGAGTTTTTACTACAATAGTACAAAACGAAACATGTACATTTTTACTCATGTAATCAGTAAATCTTTAGTTTATATGAGTGGTTTTTTAGCGAGATTTAACATAAGTTATAGGTATTAAAAAAATTTGTTAAAGATTGCTTTTAAGTTAATAAAAAATTGTAGTATGGCATTTAATGTACATTTGTTTTGTAATCATTTTTTTAAAATGCTCAATAAAATTAAAAAATCGTCTTATTTTTTAATAAGTGTTAAATTATACTTTGATGATAAATATTTAAGAGACAGGTGAAATCTTTGGGAGTATATATTTTTTTATTTTCTCTAACCTCTATATTTTATTTAATTAGGAGATCAATTCCTCTAAAATTTCAAAATGGAATTTTGTTTATCTTATTCTTAGTGATATCTGCTATTGAAGGTTTCAGATATAAAGTTGGTACGGATACCCCAATGTATGAGGCAATTTATAATAATTCGTTAAATACAGAATATTCAAGTGCCTTTGTAGAAATTGGGTATCTTTATTTAAATAAATTTTTTGTAATGATGGGTCTTAGTTTTCAAGTATTTTTGTTGGTTACTGCACTTTTTATAAATTTTAATTTTATTAAAGGGTTTATCAAACTTAAACTTGATCCGTTTGCATCGCTTTTCTTTTATGTTACTACTGGCATTTATTTTTCTACATTTAATACATTAAGACAAGCAATAGCAATTTCTATAATTTTTTGTTCTTTAAAACTTGTTATAGAAAAGAAGTATATTAAATTCACTTCATTAGTATTTTTATCATTTTTTATACATAGAAGTGTTTTTGTAGCATTAATTATAATATTACTCAGTCGAGTTATTATTAATCCAATTATATTTATATATTTAATTACGTCATTATTTGTTGTATTAAACAGTCCTATTATTGATGAACTAATTTTATGGTCATTTAATTATTTACCAATAAAATATTCAATGTATATGGATGGAATATTAAATGATAATGGAGTAAAGTTTTTTAATTTAATATTACCTACATTTATTCTGATAATAGTAATATTGGGGTATAAGAAATTTATAAAGTTAAATGAAAATAATAAATTATTTATTAATCTATATTTTATTTTTTATTTATGTTTAATAATATCTACTAAATTCCTACTATTTTATAGGATTTCTAGTTATTTTGAAATCTCTCTCATATTGATATTACCATCAATTGCTTTATTATTTAATTATAAAGATAGACGCATTATTGATATAATTACTGTTTTAATTTTCGTTGTATATATAGTAGGTAAAATCTTGTTAGGTCATTATGGCGTTATTCCATACTCTGTTAACTTTAGTTTGTGAATTTAAGTGAATTTGGGTAAATATCATTTACGAAAAGTTATGACAAAGCTATATTCTTTCACTTTTTATAAGGGGAATACTGATCGCCTTACTAGATTCTTTTGAGAAAAATATCGTTAAAAATAAATGTGTGGAACTTTTAATGAATCTAAATAGTGAGGAGGCATTTTTGTGCACCATATTAAGTATAAAAAGTGGCTAGGAATCTTTTTGATTGTTTTATTAATAGGCGTTATATCTGTATATATGAAATTAGGTAATAATGATACATTAACTGAAGTCAATACATTTAAAACAAATAACAATTTAAGTGATCAAACTCCTATGCCTTATGGTATTGGAGTTGCGTTTCATTTTACCGGAAACCCTCCAGATATCATGATGATGAAAACTGCAGGAATAAATGTAGCAAGAACAGATTTATTTTGGTCAAAAATAGAAAAAGTGCAAGGGAAATATGATTATACAGAATATGACGAGTTAACTGACGGTTTAATTAAATCTGGAATCAAGCCTTATTATATTCTCAATTACAGTAATCAACTCTATGAAAAGAATTTTTCCATTGTAACAAAAGAAGGACAAGAGGCATTTGTAAATTATGTTGATGATGTTACAAAAAGGTATAAGGGGCACGGCATAGTGTGGGAGATTTGGAATGAACCTAATCTTCTTAAATATTGGGACACTCGACCTAACTATGAAGATTACTCTACATTAGTTATAAAGGTATCAAAAGTCATTCGGAAAAATGATCCTAGTGGAATTATTGTGGCTCCTGCTTTAGCAGGATTAAATGATGAAGCATTAATGTGGCTAGATGAAATATTAAAGAAAAAAGTATTGGATAATATAGATGCGATATCGGTTCATCCTTATCGCACCACTTCACCTGAAACAGTGATTCAAGATTACAAAACATTAAGGGATTTGCTGAAAAAATATAAAAAGGATTTTCCTATAATATCTGGTGAATGGGGATATTCAACAGGTAAAGAATGGTATAATTTAAAATTAACTGAAAAGCAACAAGCTCAGTATCTTGTTAGGATGTTCCTGATTAACGAATACCAAGAAATACCAATTAGTATTTGGTATGATTGGAAAAATGATGGCACTGATTCAAATGAAGGAGAACATAATTTTGGAATTCGACAGAATGATGTTTCAAAATCGAAAGAAGCTTTTATTGCTTTAAGCACTATGACTAATATATTGTCTGGTTATGTATTTTCTAATCGAATTGATGTTGGGAACCCAAACGACTTCGTACTTGAATTTTCAAATCTCAAAGGTGAGAATGTTACAGTATTTTGGACAACTGACATAGATCATCAAATAAAATTTTCCGGACAAGGAAAAAGGCAAATAATTTCTATGTATGGGGATAACCTAGGCAATTTTATTTTGGACAATAGTACCACGCTTGAAATTACTGCAAGTCCAAGATACTTAATTCTTCATTAATACCTTATAGCGGTTTTTTAGGTAAACCTTTCACAAAGTGAAAGGTTTAGTAAAATTAGCCGATGAGATGATGTATATTGGTGCAAGTAATATTTAAAATGGTTATATTTTGTTATTGTTAGAATAACTTGGTATAAAAATAATGAGTAGAAAATAATATAAA
This sequence comes from Bacillus sp. 220_BSPC, assembly GCF_001054655.1. Lineage (NCBI taxonomy): Bacteria > Bacillati > Bacillota > Bacilli > Caryophanales > Bacillaceae > Bacillus > Bacillus sp. 220_BSPC. Next base: position 54,922 of record NZ_JVPL01000109.1, on the reverse strand, counting down.
TATTTACATAAGTGAATGAATTTCATCATTCCAATCCTTTGTCTCCCAGGCGTTTCAGACATGAAAAAAGGAGTACCTCCCCAAATTCTTGTATAATGTAAGTGACGAAACGAACAAGTTATATACTCATGACATTAAGAAAAACTTTAAGGAGAAGATAATGGAAGACAAAATGAGTCTCGATTTGGCGCCAATACCTAATGAATTAAAATTGTTGCTTGAAATTCTGAAGAAAGAAACTGACGATGATGTTATTTGGTTAAACCAATCGTTAAATGACATTGATTGGGAATATTTTCTCCAATTAGCAATGCATCATCGTATTTATCCATTAGTTTATTCAAATTTAAAAGAATTAGATAAAACATGGATTCCTCATCACGTAATTAATATTTTATCCCAGAAATATAAAAAAAACACATATAAAATGCTGCAATTATGCGGGGAAATGGATTATATAAGTAAATTATTCGCTGAAAATAAGATACGTCTTCTATTTTTGAAAGGACCGGTAATTGCTGATGATTTGTTCGGTGATATTTCACTACGAACTTCTAGAGATTTAGATATACTAATTCCTATAAATGATTTAGAAAAAGCAGAAAAGGTTCTTCTTAGTTCTGGATATGAAAGAATCGATTCTTATTCATTAAATAATTGGAATTGGAAGCACTACCATATATTATATTCCCATCCTCAGAAGCAAATTCAGATAGAAATTCATTGGAGATTACATCCTCGTCCCACAATAGAACCAAGTTTTCAGGATTTATGGGAGCGAAAAAGAATTAGTAATTTAACAACACATCCTATCTATCTATTGGGGAAAGAGGATTTATTTTTATTTCTTATTACTCATGGTGCCCGACATGGTTGGTCTCGCCTTCGCTGGTTAATAGATATCGATAAAATGATTAGGGATGGTATAGATTTACGGAAAACTACCTTGTTAATGAAAAATTTCCACTACAATCATATAGGGGGTCAAGCGTTTATTTTAGCATCTCAGCTCTTGAATACCCCATTTAACAAAGATAAACAATTTTTGTTAAATGGAGGTGAATCAAGAAAATTAGCTCAAAAAGCTATATACTTTATAAAGGATATCAATGAATTTAATTATCCAAAAGGTTATATGTTTTCATTGAAGTCTAATAATCAAAAAATTCTTTTTATTATGAATTTATTTTATCCTAATTATATAGATGCAGAAACACTTATATTGCCTAAATTTTTAAAATTTTTACATTTTCCTTTGCGTCCTTTTTTATGGATTTGGAGAAAAACAAGGAAAGCTTCCTAATATTTAATGGTTGAAAAGTTTATTGTCTTAAAAATTTCCCACTTGTTTTTATAGATGCTTCAATAGAATTGTATGAATCTATAAATCTTTAATCGATTGCTAACTCCTTGAGTGAGCATGATTTCTTTCTAATCAAACGGGTTTCCCCTTTATTTTGGGAGATGTTACTTGGAGCAGAAGGTTTTTCCTTTCTTCGCGTACTAAATCTCTTGGTTAAAGATTTTAGTAAGTAATCAACTGTTGCTTCGACTTCCTGAAAATGTTCTCTTATCTAACTTAAGCAGCTTGGCAATTCCTGAATCTACCCATTCAATCCAAGTCAGCTCCTTTCAGAACCTGATCATATTGCTGGAGACCTCCTTCAGCCTTCGGCATAGTTGGTAAATGGCATCTTGGGTACTGAGCAAATTCCTCCATCGTTAATGAGCTGGTAGAATAACTGTTTAATCAACTTAGCCGAAGGGTGATCATGATCGGAAGCGATGGTTAGTGCCTCTGTTATTCTTATCATCTTTTTGACCGAATGCCTAGGGAACCCGTAAGATTAAAGTCGAGCTGCACTACTTGAGGATCACTGTGCTCAGACGCCGTATTGGTCGCATTATGAGAACAAGGATTTGTTTCTTCGTATAGGACTGCACTGATAAAATCACAGAAAACTTCATTCAATGAAGTCATGCCAGGAAAAGAATCGAAAGGCAAGCTTCAGCAGGCAGAAGCGGAAAAAGTGATTGTGAGCGATTTATAACATATGTTATCAAAAACATCTGGCATTATGCCCCAAAGTCCACTTGCAGTGAACAAGCCACTGACCCAAGTGGTTAAACTGCCTGATTAGCCTTCATTTATTAGTTCTTTCTTTCGGGTTGATATATAGTTCCGGACCGTACGATCAGAACCTTTGAAATCAACTCTTTTTTTGATTGTTCCCACTTTATCTGGCCGTTCTACGAAACTTCCTTTTTTGTTTAAAAACCTCTAGAATCCATTCATCTAGGATATGTTTGATTAGATCCATTACTGTTATTAAAGAGATATGCCAGTGGCCGAGATTCAGTCAGCTAAAGACCAAACAAGAAAGAACTTCTCCAACTGAAGTGTAATTTCTTTAGGGTTGTTGGAAAGTGTTTTTTTAACCTGCAGCGCCCTACTATAAAAGTTATTGACATAGGCATAAATAAATGGTAATTTTAGCTTATATAATTCGTTATAAAGAACAAAATGTTCGTTAAAAACAAGTTAATTCAACATCTATCTATTTACATAATAGACATGTGTTAATAAAACAATACTATTTATTTTTATTCAAACTATTTAAAAGCATAACTACAAAAAACTAGAATATGTGAATAAAGGAATAATAAAATATTTATAAATTTTTTATTATTATTATTATATCAAAACTCCAAGAAACTTTGGTAGAGAGAGATTAGCAGGGGGAAGTCATGAGCGCTATCACCGGAATTTATGAGATAAATAAAGAATCAGTAAATCTCCAGCATGCCTATGGTTTAATGACGGCTTTACAGAAATACCCTGCTGACTCTATCCAAATATGGTATTCAGAAAAGGTTTTTCTCGGTTGTCACGCTCAATGGATTACTCCCGAATCTGTAGGTGAACAGCTCCCGTTTTACGATTTTGAAAGGCGATGTACAATCACTGCTGATGCTATTATTGATAATCGTGAAGAGTTATATCAGATGTTGCAAGTAAAACCAATACATCAAAAAGGCATGACTGATAGTGAACTGATACTACTTTCTTACTATAAGTGGGAGGAAGATGCCCCTAAGTTCTTAGTAGGAGATTTTGCTTTTGTGATCTGGGACGAAAAAAGACAGAAAATGTTTGGCGCAAGAGATTATGGAGGAAGCCGAACGCTTTATTATTATAGGGATCAACATAGATTTGTTTTCTCTACGACAATAGACCCTTTATTTTCTTTACCGTATGTCCAAAAGACATTGAATGACGATTGGCTTGCAGAACATTTAGCTATACCTGATATGGTCGATGCTGCGAATCCCTCATCAACAGTCTATCGATACATAGAACAAATACCACCTTCTCATACGATTTCAATAGTGGATAAAAGAGTGTCACTATCCAGATTCTCTGCTATAACGATGGGAAAACAGTTAAGACTAAAGTCTAATGGGGAATATGAAGAAGCATTCCGTGAAGTTTTTCAGAAAGCGGTTAATGCTAAAATACGTACACATAAAAACGTTGGTGCTCAACTTAGTGGCGGGTTGGATTCCGGATCTGTCGTCAGTTTTGCTGCGAATACACTTCGTAAAGAAAGGAAACGAGTACATACATTCAGTTATATTCCAACCGATGATTTTGTTGATTTTACACCCAAACATCGAGTGGCAGACGAAAGGCCGTTTATCCAATCCATTGTGCAGCATGTAGGTAATATTAACGATGACTATTTAGATTTTAAAGGGAAAAGCTCTCTTTCAGAAATGGATGAAATGCTTGAAATTATGGAAATGCCTTATAAATTTTTTGAAAACTCCTTTTGGTTAAAGGGTACTTACGAAAAGGCTCACGAGCAAGGAGTAGGCGTGCTTTTAAACGGGGCAGGAGGAAATTTCACCATATCCTGGGGACCGGCAATGGAACATTATGCAGTGTTACTAAAAAAAATAAAGTGGATGCGTCTTTATAAAGAAATGAACCTTTACTCTAAAAATACAGAAATAAAAAAATCTAAAGTTTTTTCTGCAATTAGAAAAACTGCATTTCCAAATTTAACACGAAAATTCCCACTTGAAGATCCATTTAGTTTCCCTATATTGATTAATCAAGATTTCGCAGACAGGACCAAGGTTTTCGCTAAATTAAACGAGAATGGTATTGATCATGTAGGTTCATCTTTAACAAACGCTTATGAAGCTAGGAAAGATTGGTTTGAAAAAGAGCATTTTTGGAATGCTTCTGGGACAGCTTCCGCCAAATTATCGTTGCGGTATGCATTATGGAATCGTGATCCTACCAATGATTTACGAGTGATTAGATATTGCTTATCCGTACCAGAAGAACAGTTCGTCCAACAAGGGTATAATCGATCTCTTATTCGCAGATCAACAAAGGATTATTTGCCCGATAACGTACGTTTGAACCAACGTGTCCGGGGTATACAAGCAGCTGATTGGGTTCACCGCATCACCCCTTCTTGGAAACCTTTAATGGATGAGCTTCAACAGTTGACAAAGGGTTCTGTAGTTGCTGAGTTTCTAAACATCGGATTATTGAATACATTGATTTCAAAATTTAAGGCAGAACCTAGAAGCGAATATGCATTTAATCCAGAATTCAGGGTGTTGATGCGTAGCTTAATCGTCTATCGGTTCATTAAAAACTTGACCTGAAAGGAGGTGAGAATATGAAAAAGGAATGGGAAAAGCCAGTATTAGAAGTACTAGATATTAATATGACAATGTTAGGTTCCAAAAACGGAGGCGTTGATTTTTATGTTAAAGATCCGTTTGATGGCGAAGAAGCAGTATTGCATAGTTAATTGTTTAGAGATATTACTTCCATGCCCTTGTACGGACTCAAATTAGTATAAGGGCTTTGTTAAATTTATTTTTAGAGTTAGGGTGTGAGGTAATGGTTGGAGTTCACAAAAAAGTCCTATACAAAGCTTTTGGGTTAAATGTAGATAGTTCCATCATTCTTCCGGAATTACCAATCATCAATAATTTCAATGACCGGGTGGATGTTGAGATAGAAGTGAAAGATTTATCAACGGTATGGAAAGAACTCGTACCTAAGTCGGATAAATATCTTGTGAAAGACAATATGGTCTTGTTTAGGATCATAAATACCGCCACTTTTTGTATACAAGACGGAAAGAAAATTACTGTTTCCCCAATGAAGGGGGCAGATGAAGATAAAATTCGGCTTTTTATCCTTGGAACTTGTATGGGGGCGCTCTTGATTCAAAGAAAGGTGATTCCTTTACATGGAAGTGCTATAGAAGTTGATGGTAATGCCTATGCCATTATCGGGGAATCAGGAGCTGGAAAATCTACGCTTGCCTCAGCTTTCATAAACATGCGATACAAGCTATTAAGTGATGATGTCATCGCTGTATCTTTTTCTGAAAATAACATTCCTTATGTAACTCCTGCTTATCCACAACAGAAATTATGGGATACAAGTTTAAAAGAGTTTGGAATAAATAGCAACAAATTCCGGCCTATCATTGAAAGAGAGTCAAAGTTTGCAATCCCGGTCCACTCCGAATTTTCTAAGGAAGCACTACCATTGGCTGGTATTTTTGAATTAGTAAAAACAGAGAGCGAATATATTAAACTTCAAAAGATTGAAGGGATTGAACGATTTCGCACACTATTTACCCATACTTACCGGAATTTTTTAATTGAGTTATTAGATGAAATGGAGTGGCACTTTATTTGTTCAACTAGGCTTGTCGAACATCTAGATATCTTCCAACTAAGTCGCCCTGTTTCAGAATTCACAGCAAATAGTTTAGCATCAACCGTTTTACAAACTATACAAAAGGAGAAGATAACATGCTAGATATTCAAAAGATTTCATTACATGCAACCATTGAACAAAGTAAAGGAAACGTTGCGAGCGATATGGACGGAGAAAAAGTTTTAATGAGTATAAAGAACAGCAAATATTATAATTTGGGTCGAATTGGCGGCGTAATATGGGACTTAATTGATAAGCCAATCTCTACTAGTAAGCTGATTAAAACTCTGATGTCCCAATATGCAGTTGAGCAAAGGAAATGTGAGGAACATGTATATTCTTTTCTTGAACTTTTACATAAGGAAGGTTTAATCCAAATCGGGGAGGAAAAATAAACCAACGACGTATTTTACAAAGATTGATCATGGAGGGGCTAATATAATTATGAAAAAAATAAAGGCATTTCTTTTATTGAATTGGGAAACTAAAAGGTTATTCATTGAGGCACTCTTTTTTTTAGGTTGGGCTCGTATCCTAAAGAGCGTACCATTTAACAAGGTTGCTCCATCCCTTGGAGAGCATCTGAGTGAGACTTCCTTTTCCAGCGTGAATGGAAATGTCGCCATTCTAAAGAGTGTATCAAAGTCCATCAATATTATGAGCCGTAATACACTATGGGAAAGCCAGTGTCTAGTTAAGGCAATTGCTGCCATGAAAATGTTGGAAAGGCGAAATATTGAAAGTACCCTTTATTTAGGAACGGGTAAGGATGACGACGGGAAGTTTGCTGCCCATGCTTGGCTACGCAGTGGCCCCTACTACATAACAGGAGCTGATGTTATGGAAAGATTCATTGTTGTAGGGATCTTCGGAAAAAATTCATCTGATGGAAAAAATGAAAACACTAAGGCTACTTGATAAAAGAATAAACTGACGTTAATGACCTTTTCCATTTTGAAAGGACAGTGACAAACTAGAAGTTCATTTTAAAAGGGGTCCTTATAGACTAGTCCATTGACTATGGGAAAATCATTAAGCACCTTTTTTGTTAATTACATACTGAATCTATCTAGAGTAATTGAAAGGCATCCAACGTTATTTATTGGCGAAAATGTCTTTATTTCAAAATTCTTTAATCACGATTAGTTTTTGAATCTTTTGATCCTAACTTTGAAAACTATCTCCTATTAAAAAACTTCATTTCTGCAATGTAGTTCTGCATCCCTAAATTCTTGAGAAAAAAATTGGAACCTTTTCATGCCATAGGAGGATATATATAAATGAAACATGTGTTATTTTTCACAAACAAAATTCATTCCTTTTCAGGTAAAACGCTTTATATCAATCTTTTAGGCATGATTTTAACCAGTTTACTCGAAGGGATTGGGATATTTTTATTGATTCCATTAATCAGCCTTTCCGGAATCATGGTGTTTGATTCAACAAATACCCCAACCATCTCATGGATTTCCTCTTTTTTTCTTAGCATCCCTGAAACACTGAGCCTATCACTCATTTTAGGCATTTATGTAATATTGGTGATCGGACAAAGCTTGTTTCAACGAAGTCAACTTCTATTAAATGCGAAACTTCAACAGAGCTTTGTCCGACATTTAAGGGAACAAACATATAAATCCCTTCTACAAGCGAATTGGAGTTTTTTCTTAAATAAACGAAAATCGGATATTATCAACCTCATGACGACGGAAATTACCCGTGTAGGTGGAGGCATACAACTTTTTTTACAGTTCTTGGCATCTCTTGTTTTCACGTTGATTCAGGTAGGAATAGCATTTTGGTTATCTGCAGAAATGACCCTTATTGTGTTGTTTTTTGGTGTGGCCCTTATGGTTTGTTCGCGGACCTTCGTTCATAAATCAAACTCATTCGGAAAAGAGACCGTTCTTCTATCAAAATCCTATTTAGCTGTTATAACGGACCATTTTAATGGAATAAAAGACATAAAAAGCAATTCTCTTGAAGAACCGCATTTGGACTGGTTTCAAATGTTAAACGAAAAAATTGAAGGGAATATCATGAAATTCGTAAAACTCAAAACCACCTCACAGGCCATTTATAAAGTGTCTTCTGCTTCATTGATTGCGGTGTTAGTATTCTTTTCGGTGAAAATGTTTCAAGCCCAGCCAACCCAATTGATCCTCATTATCGTCATTTTCTCAAGGCTGTGGCCAAAGTTTTCGGGGATTCAGTCGAATCTTGAACAACTGGGAGCCACTGTCCCAAGTTTTAAGGCACTCATGGATTTACAGGATGAATGTTTGGCGGCTAAGGAAATCCATGATAGAGAAGTAGAAGAAATAAAGCCTATGGTCATAAAAAAAGGGATAGACTGCCAAGGAGTCTTTTTCCGTTATAACCCTGAGCAACCTGATTTTGCACTGCAAAATATTAACATTCAGATTCCAGTCAATCAAATGACGGCTATTGTGGGACGGTCTGGAGCGGGTAAAAGTACGTTGATTGATTTATTGATGGGTCTGAATCAGCCTGAAAAAGGAGCCGTCTTGATTGATGGAAACCAATTGGGGAGTGAAAATTTATTATCGCTGAGACGTTCCGTAAGTTATGTACCACAAGATCCGTTTTTGTTTAATGCAACCATTAGGGAAAATCTATTAATCATTGAACGAAGTGCAACTGAAGAGGAAATCTGGGAAGCGCTCGAGTTCTCAGTTGCAGCTGACTTTGTAAGGAAACTTCCTCTAGGTTTAGATACCCTAATAGGAGATAGGGGGATAAAGCTTTCAGGAGGAGAGCGCCAAAGGCTCGTATTAGCCCGTGCTATTTTGAGAAAACCATCCATACTGGTTTTAGATGAAGCGACAAGTGCGTTGGATACCGAAAATGAAGCAAAAATACAATCTGCAATCGAAACATTAAAGGGAACTATGACAATCATCATCATAGCCCATCGATTATCTACCATCCGTAATGCGGACCAAGTGGTCGTAATGGATCAAGGGAAAATCATTCAGTTAGGTGGTTTCAATCAGTTGGCAGTAGAAAAAAAGGGAATGTTTAGGAAACTGCTAAATAACCAGATGGAATCAAGCATGTGAATGTAATAGGTTACCAGATATACTCTTTTCTGAGTTTTTATAATTACACTGGGTCGTATTATGAATAGAATACATCTTATGAGAATCAGCCAACCTAGAATTTTTAGCGAATTTGAGGGGAGGTGGTTTTTCGGTTACTAGTGGGTAAATAGAGCAAGGAAGTTGGGTGCTTAACAGGTTGTAAAATTAGATTAGGGGGTCCCTGATGGATCGGAACTTTGGAATGCGTTTATCTGGTAGTTTATTCGTGGTGTTGGTTTTGTTCATGATGATTCAAAGCGTCGTTTTTGGATCTGAACAGCCAAGCGAAAGTAGTAGGAAAGACACCCCATTCCCTACCCAAGCTCCAAGTAACAGAATGTCTTTGAACGCACTGTATGGTGGAAACATTGGAAATGACTTTGTTAAAGCTCAAGTAGGTTCCGACGGACGATTCAATGCTGGACTAAGAGCCATAGATGAAGAAGACGACTGGTTCAATCTCATCTACAGTTGGCCATCAAGCCCTAGTACGTCTTTTACCTCATTAAAGGTCGATGGAGCGGACCTGATTTATGGAAATCAACCAGATGGACATTTTATCCAAACTCCCACAAACAATGAGGAAAATACAAATAATGAATCCGTTTGGAAAACGGGCGATATTTCAGTCAAGCAAGTTTTGCAGGCTGGAATCAACCCAGCTACAGGGCAACCAGATGCCCTGCAAATTCGTTACATCATAACGAATACGGGCAATGAAAACCATGAAGTTGGCCTGAGAATGATGTTGGATACAATGGTGGATGGAAACGATCGTGCACCATTTAAAGTGCCCGGAGCAAAGGGTGTGGAATCCGTGGATGTCGAAAGAGATTACCGGGGAGAAGAAGTTCCCGCATTCTGGCAGGCTTTTAATAACTTTGATAATCCGGATATCAGTGCCCAATACAGCATGGGTGGACGTGACGCATCGACTCCAGACCGCTTTACGATAGCAAACTGGGGAAGGATAAATGGAACGAAGTGGGATTATAACATTTTGCCTGGGTCTGATACTGGTGACAGTGCAGTAGGCATGTGGTGGAATCCAAAAACACTTGCCCCTGGAGAGCAAAAGATCATCACCACTTATTATGGTAGACCTGGTGTCGGTGGAGAAGAGGCGCTTGTTCTAAGCGGAAGGCAGAAATTAACGTATGATGAATGGTCATCTGCTCCGTTTAATGTCATCTCTTATTTTACTAATAGTACAAGTTCAACGTTAAACAATGTCACACTAAAGATTGAAACGGATCAAGGGGTCTCTCTTGTTGATGCGGATACGGAACAATCTTTAGGAGTGGTTCAAAGTGGGGCAACTGCTCAATCCACGTGGAAGCTTAAACCTAACAGACATGGCAAACATAAGATAACGGTTAAAGCATTTGTGGATGGTTCTGATGAACCTTTTGCATCCGCAGAATATGAAGTCGAGGCACTAGAGCCTGTAATCCCGCCTAACATTACCTTGGGTGGAAGTTATGGAACATCTGCGGATGGAACCCCAATCGCGGGTCGTACAAGTCCTTTAACGGTTAATGCATCTTTTGATAAATCAAAAGCCATAGGGGTCACGTTAATCGCAACGGATGCGGACGGTGATCGTTATGAGAATGATATGAATTCAACGAATGCTGTGGATTGGAAACATACTTTTACACCGAGCGAGGAAGGACTTTGGGAATCACCAATGACTATTAAGGTAATTCCTCGTTATGAAGATGGAACGACGGGGCAAGCACAGGAATTCCCGATTATACTTATAGATCCAAGTGGGTATATCTATAATGAAGACAAGGGGACGGATTGGAAACTTCCTGGAGCAAAAGTGGTCCTTCAATACTTCGATCCACAGATTCAAACGTGGGTGAATATGAGTGAAGAGGCCTACCCAGGTAGAATGTCGCCGATTACTAATCCTCAAACAACTGGTAATGACGGCAAATATGCTTGGGATGCCGCAGCCGGAAAGTACAGAGTAGTTGTCAGCCGTCCTGGATTTGAAACCACAACGAGTCGTGAAGTGGTTGTTCCTCCTCCTGTAACAGATCTGAATGTTGCTTTGGAGCCGACGGACGATGTAAAACCTACTATCACGTCTGATGGAGTTACTGAAGGTCGCACTTATACAGACCCTGTCAGAATCACCTTCTCTTCAAGTGATAATGAAGCTGGAGTACGTTATGTCAGCTATAAAGTTGATGGGAAAGAGGCAGTCAAAACGAACGGGGATAGTGATAGTCTCCCGGCCGTTAATAGTTCGGGTCAACACACTATCATTTTGACTTCTGTAGATCATGCAGGAAATGAAGCTGTAAAGGAAATAAAATTTGAAATCGTAATTCCTGAGCCTGCTGAGGAAATGTTGCCTTTAGCTACTGCTGCTATTGATAAGAGCAATTCCGCTCAAACTAGTATCAAGGCTGCTTTGGATAAAATTAAGCTTAGCAAAGAGGACCTAAATAAAGCTATTACGGCAAATGCCGAAGAAAAAGCGAAAATAGCATCATTAAAAGAACTTCTGGCAGCTTATAATGGAGCGAATATACCTTCTAGCCAATTACAGGTGATTCGTAACTATGTTAAGACTGCAGAAGAACAAAATGCCTTAGCCAAGACAAAATTGGAGCAGGCATTGGCAACGGATTCATTGGCGACAGCTAAGGCCCGTATCGATGATGCACTAAGAGCAAATGGGTTATCGCTTAATTCCGTCACATTTGTTAAATCCAATCTAGTTGCCTATCGTACTGGTGCAGAGTTAGTGGATGCAGCTACTGTTGCGATTAATAAGAGCAATTCTACTCAAACGGGCATAAAGGATGCATCGGACAAAACGAAAGGCATACAAGAAGATGTAAATAAAGCGGTTACCACTAACAATGAAGCAAAAGTGAAAATAACTCGTTTAAAACAACAATTGTTTGTGTATAATGGAACGAAAATTCCCTCAAGCCAGTTACAAGTAATCCGAAACTATGTTAAGACTGCAGAAGAGCAAAACGTCATTGCCAAGACGAAGCTGGAACAGGCATTGGCTAGTGATTCCTTGTCTACCACTAAGGGACGAATTAATGAAGCACTTAGAGCAAATGGATTATCCATTAATTCCGTCACATTTGTTAGATCCAACTTAATTGCCTATCGTGTTAAGTAAAAAGTAACGGTGGGTTAAACAAAGGGAGCCTGAATTTTTTATTAGATTTAGGCTCCCTTGTTTGGATTTGTACTATTTATACAATAATTGCGTCAAACGTGGCGTTTATAATGGCCTTCTATTGCTCTTGAATTTACATGCTTGCACATGCGGATCTAATAACTCATTAAGAAAAACAATAAGGGAGTAAAATGAGTGTTTGCAATTTAATTGCAAAATGTATAAGATTCCTTCCATGATCTCATTATTTATACAAGGTCTGGATACACTCATCGGTGATCGTGGTGTCCGACTATCGGGAGGAGAAAGGCAGCGTCTAGTGTTAGCCAGAGCGATTTTACGCAAACCGGCCATCCTTGTTTTGGATGAAGCGACGAGTGCATTGGATACGGAGAACGAAGCGAAGATTCAATCTGCTATTGAAAGATTAAAAGGAAAAATGACTATCATCGTAATAGCTCATCGATTATCGACGATTCGCAATGCCGATCAAGTGCTGGTCATGGATCAGGGAGAAATTATTTAGGTCGGTGAATATAACCAGTTAGCGAATGAAAAAAGAGGGATGTTTAGCAATTTATTAGGTATCCAAATGGAATCAAGTGTGTAAATATTTATTGAAGTTCACGAACAGTCAGGTTACAGCCATATTATGGTTTGTAATGCTGGCTTTTTCTTAGGGGAAATATTAAAACTGATTCACTTAGTCCACTTGTTTGAAAATATTATTTTCTTGGAATAATAATTGTGGGATTATTATAGCGATTATATCTATATTTTCAATAAAAGTGTTCTAAATAAAATGCATAATACAAGTGTTTTTACATTGTAATGTCACTTTTTGATGAAAGATGTTGAAAAATGATAGAAATGAACGAATAGTATTAAGTACTATTATTACGTTTTAAAGTATAATTAACATTAATATAGTTTTAATTAAGGGGAAATGTTTTAGGGCAAGATGGTTTATTTAGTACCATGGAAATAGGATTCAAGAGATTTATTAATCTTGGTTAATAATAATGGCAAATATTCTTGAGAAAGGCAAACCTATTGAAAAGTAGGGACGCAAAATTACAGGTCTAAGGCTTAATGCTAAGACGGCTGTATTACCACAAGTTGGGTGGGGTTTATCATGGAAGCTAACAATGAACGGGAAGAATGGGTTTATCTAATTTTAGAGGCTAAAAATCTAGGATTATCTATTGAAGATGTGCGAGAGTTCATAAAAGGAAAATGAAATGGAAAACGCAAATCAGGGGATAAAAATTATGTTAGGGGAGGCTGTTATACAGTCTTCTTTTTTTGTTTTCATTAACGTAAAAGGTATCTAGAATATAGAACATGGCGATAATAATAAAAAATGCAACCTTATTGAGGGGGATTTTTATTATGGATGTATCTATTGCCTTTTTGAAGGGATTAATGTGGGGAACTTTATTCAGTGTACCGTTATGGTTGGCATTTTTCGGTTGGATCAAAATTATAATGAATTTTATAAGATAAGAAATTAAAGACTCGAATAAAAAGATGTTTTAACCTCTTCTGTATGGCGGGTAATTCCTTCGTAGTCATTGGACTCTTCCCCTTATAAGTAAAGTCTTTTACCCTTTTATAAATAGTAACTTCTAATACTCCATATTCGCCGCGTAATTCTATCAATTACCCAAGTGATAAAATTACAATGGTCTGGAATTCATTATTATTTCTTCCCTGTATTTTTACGTTCCAAGACGGATACATCCTCTCACAAAACATTGTTAGGACTCAACTAAAATTTATCCAAACTATACTAACCCCATATTGTTGCTTTTTTGTCTGAAATCCGCTCTCTGACGCAATTAAATTTGTTTTCTAAGCTCATTATTGTCTATTCATGAGATTCTCAGCAACATCAATACATGTAAGTTTAAAAACAATTTTTGACGAGTTTCTTCTATTATAATTTTCAATCTTGAAGGGGGGGAATAGAAAGGGAAAAGCATAGTAAAAAAAAGACTTCTTGCCACAATTCTAAGTGAGATTTTAATGTGACCAAGTGAGTAGTAAATTAGCGCATGTGATTATTTCACCAATGATAATGAATAAGGAAGTTCCAGAAGGAAGGGGATTTATAGTAAATATTCAAAACATAATTTCCTGTGGTCAGTATTAATATGGTATGATATACTCATTTATGTTATATAAGGGTAATAATGTAATGTTAGTAAATTGTAAGATATACTATGCTTTTTGGTGTATAATAATAAAATAAAAAGGTGGATTTTTTACTCTTTTCAGCAAAATGTTAGGCGGATATAAGGCTATATTTTTCAACATCTTATTATACTTATATAAATTACATAGAGCTTTGGTTCCTAATTTTTTATTAAAGAAGGGGTACAATGGTCTAACTTTTGTATGCCATGGGCAATCAAAAGTCTAGACTAGTTGAATTAACCCTTCTTTTTTTGTGTGTGGTAAGGTTTATAGTTATTCTGTATAATTCATATTTGCATGTCTACTTTTGAAAACTGGTGGATTAAACGGAGTTTCCCATTTTCAGATATTAGAAACTAGGATATTGGTTAGAGACTATTTATCGAAAGATATTTAGAAGTATATTTATAGAAGGGTGATAGAAATGGATAGACCTATTAAAGTAATGACGATTTTCGGAACTCGGCCTGAGGCCATTAAAATGGCTCCTTTAGTTCTCGAATTAAAAAATCGACCAGAGGAATTTGAAACCATTGTTACAGTAACTGCTCAGCATAGACAAATGTTAGATCAAGTATTAGATGTTTTTGAAATTATACCTGATTATGATTTGAATATTATGAAAGACCGACAGACGTTAACGGATGTTACAACCCGGGGTCTTCAAGGATTAGATGCTGTTATGAAGGAAGTGAGACCGGATATCGTCCTTGTACATGGTGATACGACTACTACATTTATTGCCGGTTTAGCAGCATTTTATAACCAAATTGTAATCGGCCATGTAGAAGCAGGGTTACGAACGTGGAATAAGTATTCCCCTTATCCGGAAGAAATGAACCGTCAGTTGACTGGAGTATTAGCTGACCTACACTTTGCACCAACAAAAAAATCCGCTGAAAACTTACTACAAGAGGATAAAAAGGAAGAAGCTATTTTCATTACTGGGAACACAGCTATCGATGCATTGAAAACAACGGTCCTCAAAGAGTACACACATTCAGTTTTAGAGAAGATCGGTAATGATCGACTAATCCTTTTAACAGCCCATAGACGGGAAAACCTCGGCGAACCAATGCGGAATATGTTCCGAGCGGTAAAGAGAATTATTGAAGAACATGATGATGTACAGGTTGTATATCCTGTTCATCTAAATCCTACTGTGCGTGAGATAGCGGATGAAGTATTAGGGAAGGATCCCCGCATTCATTTAATCGAACCATTGGAAGTGATCGATTTTCATAATTTTGCAGAAAGAGCTTTTATTATATTAACTGATTCTGGTGGAGTGCAAGAAGAAGCTCCTTCACTAGGTGTGCCAGTTTTGGTGCTTCGGGATACAACAGAACGACCAGAAGGTATTGAAGCTGGAACGCTAAAATTAGCTGGTGTAGAAGAAGAAAACATTTACCGGCTGACAAAAGAGCTATTAACTGATGAAGCAGAATATGATCGTATGTCTAAAGCTTCTAATCCATATGGAGATGGACATGCATCTAAACGTATTGGGGATGCAATTAGTTTATATTTCAAATAAATATAAGCTAACATCTATGGCACTATGTACTAATAATTTTACATATAGTGTGGATAGCCACCCATTGTTGAGTATGCGATTGAACCTGAGTAGAGGATATCATTACCTTGTCAGAAAATCAATTTTCTCTATCTTTCTATCAAGAAAGCCTTAAACGAAGCATTAACTGGAGGAGTATTTTGAAGAAAAAGGTTTTAGTTATTTCGCAGAATTTTTATCCTGAACTAGGAAGTGCCGGCAATCGGATTAAAAATATATATAAATTATTAAGAGAAGAAAACTATGATGTAAGGGTTTTGACCACTGAACCTACTTATCCGAATAGAAACATCTATGAGGATGAACAATTCTGGGATGATGATTCACTCAATAGAGAAGAGCATGACATTAAGCGGATTAAAGTATGGAATCGAAAATATTCAAGAAGCATTATAAATCGATTGTTTTACTATTTAGAAATTGCCTTTAAAATGCTGTTTCATATTTTACAAGATCGAAATAAATATGATGTTATTTTTGTTACCTCCCCTCCTATATTTATCGCTTTCGCCGGCTTATTTGCTAAGTATCGATTTAGAAGCAGGTTAATACTGGATATAAGAGATTTGTGGCCAGAAACATTGAAAGGAGTAGGAGTGTTTAATTTTCCGACAATCCTTTCCTTCTTTAGCAAATTGGAAAAATTATTATATATAAAGGCAGACCATATTGTTGTAAACAGTAAAGGATTTATAGACTATATTGCGTACACTCGTGGCATTCCCATTGATAAAATTAAATTTTTACCGAACTCTGCAAGAAAAAAAGAATTGGCTTTAAAGCAAGCAGGAGAAGGGGAATTCACGGTTATCTATGCAGGGAATATTGGTCTTGCACAAGATGTTAAGACACTGATGGACCTAGCTAGGCAGCTTAATGAATATTCTATCAACTTAACAGTTATGGGCTACGGTTTTAACAGGTTAGCATTTATTGATTATATAAAAGAAAATAATCTTACAAATGTTCGATTTGTTAAGCCTTCTACGAGGAAAGAATGCTTGGATGTCATTTCCTCTCATCATGTAGGAATTGTGACGCTTAATGATAAGAAAGTTTTTGAAACGGTGTTGCCCGGAAAAATAGTGGATTATATGACTTGTGGAATCCCTATTGTTGCATCGGTGTCAGGTTATTCCAAAGAAGTAATTGAAAAACATGAAGTAGGCTTTGTGTCAGAATCTCATAATGCGACTAATATGATTAAGCATATTCTTACTTTATCAATGGATTCTGAGGTTAGGGCTAAATTCTCACAAAACGCATTAAAATATGTAGGCCAGCATTTTTTGTGGGAGAAAAATATTCATATATTGATTAGTTTAATAGAGAATAGTGACTCTTTATACCAAGTATCAAAAGGTAAAGATTCAATAGAGAAGGTTGATGGGGTATGAGAAAAAATGTTTGTATGTTCGTTTGGAACCATTTCACAAATGATGCCCGTGTTCTTCGGGAATGCACCACATTATCCGAAGAAAACTACTCCGTGGATTTAATTTGTATACAGGATCCGAAGGATTCCAACTTACCTCTGTATGAGGAGCGCAATCCGAATTTTAGAGTGCATCGGGTAAGGAGATACCCGCTACTATTGGATATGATGAAAATGGGATTTCGATTATGCGTTCAAAAGAAGCAGGTAGGTCTGATTGCACTTGCCCTTTGGTTTGTTATTTGTTATTTGCTTCCCATTCCGGTTATTACTTTAACTATTCTATGTGTTCTCCTTCTGAAAACTAAATTGCAGGTTGTTTGGGTAAGAGGGAGTATTATATTGAATATGATCAAAAAAGGGATGCAAAAAAATTACGATATCTATCATTCAAACGATTTAAATACATTGCCTCAAGGGTTTATGTGTTCAAAAATCAGATTCAAAAAACGTAAGCTAGTCTATGATTCGCATGAGGTCCAAACTAGTCGAACAGGGTATGATAGTGGGATTTATGGCAAGATGGAATCCTTTTTTATCGATAAAATTAATGCGATGATCGTGGAAAATCATACAAGGGCAAAATACAATGAAGATTTATATGGATTTTATCCAAATGTAGTTCATAATTATCCATTTAAACAAGATATAAATGAGAATGAAACTCTTTCCATTCATAAAATACTTGGCTTACCAGAAGGTGAGAAGATATTATTATACCAGGGTGGCATTCAAACTGGTCGAGGATTAGATAAATTGATTCAAGCAGCTCCGTTATTTAATGAAGGAACTCTCGTTTTTATAGGAGACGGAAGAATTAAACCAGAACTTGAGCGAATGGTGAACGAGATGGATTTAAATCATAAAGTTAAATTTCTTCCTAAAGTAAATCTTAGTGATTTACCGAACTATACAAAAAATGCTTATTTAGGATTTCAGGTGCTGAATAATGTATGTTTTAACCATTTCTCTGCTTCTTCAAATAAGCTGTTTGAGTACATTATGAGTCATGTTCCAGTTGTAGCATGTAGCTTTCCAGAGATAAAACGTGTTGTAGAAGGTGAACATGTTGGTTTGTGCGTAGATTCACATAATCATGTGGAGATAGCCAACGCAGTAAATGTTTTATTAGAAAACGAAATTCTCCGGAATGAAATGAGTGAGAATTGTAAACAGGCCAAGCTGAAGTATAATTGGGAAGTTGAAAAAGAGAATTTATTAACTATATATAAAAGAGTGGAGTTGAATGAAGGAAATGCCTGAAAGTAAAGGAACAATATCAAAAAACACTCATAAGGAAAAGGTATATAGTGAAAAGGAATACGTAGAGTTAGAAAAGGAACTTGTTCTTTTTAAAGAAAAAACTTATGAAAATTTGCAACAATATAAAAGACTGTTTGAGATTTTAGAAGAAGAAACAAAAAAGAAGCAAATCGTAGAGAAACAGTTAACAAGTTCTCAAGAGACAATTTCTCAATTGGAAACGAAGATTATCCAGTTAGAGAATAAAAATAAAAAAACCGAGAGAGAGTTGCAAGCGCTCAAAAATTCTAAATTAGGGCGATTGACGAAAAAGTATTGGGCTTTTCGTAAACGCCGGACTTATCGCAAAAGCGTTGTACAAGGAGTTAACAGTTGATGAAAGATATAACGATGTTAAAATCGGAATTATCGAGATTCCAAAAGCAAATCCTTGGAGAGCTAAGACCTTATTTAGTTGATACAAAGTCATTTTTAGATGCTAAGGAATGGTTTTATGACTCTCCAAACATTTTTGTATATAACCAAAATAGTAAATTATATATATCATCAGAAGATAGTGGAAAAGATTATATCTCCTATTTAGAAAAAAATAATAGTTTTAAATACTTACCAAACAATGAGATAAAGATACTGCCTCATGAAGAGTTTGAAGTTGACTTAAAATGTGACCTATTAGGCGATGTTAGTATATGGTTAATGTTGGTTGAGTATTCCAGTCAAGAGAAAATAAAAGTGCACACAATACCGGTTAATAAAAAGATAAAAGTTAGAACAAGTGAGAATACAAGAAAAATACGACTTGCGCTAAGGGTTTCTGGGAGCGGAATAGGAATAATAGAAGATATTCGGATTGAGAGATCTAAAGAGCAAATTAGGCAACCGCAAGTGATTACGAAAAAAGGTACAAAGAAAGAAACTCCTAAACGAATCTCTGATATAAAAATGGCATGCATTTTAGATGAATTCAGCATGACATGTTTTGAGCAAGAAGTGAATCTAATCACGTTTAATAAGGGGAACTGGCAGGAAATATTATCTGAAAATATTCCGGATGTGTTATTCGTAGAATCCGCATGGCGTGGTAATTTTGGAGCATGGGAGAATTTGATTGCTAGATATAACAATCAAGATAAAAGTCCTCTCATCAATTTGTTAAACTGGTGCAAGCAGAATAGCATACCAACTGTGTTTTGGAATAAAGAAGACCCGATTCACTTTGATCGTTTTATTGATACAGCAAAATTGTTCGACTATATCTATACGACCGATGCCAATATGATTGAGAATTATCAAAGAGCTTCAGGTCATAAGAATATTTTTTCTCTTCCTTTTTCTGCTGAGCCGAATTTTCATAATCCCATAAAGATTCAAGAAAGACGTAACGAGAAGATTTGCTTTGCAGGTTCTTTTTATGCCAATCGACATGAGGAAAGAAAACGGGATATGGAAAACATCCTGGATATAGCAGCAAAGTTCGGATTGGATATATTCGATCGTAATTATGAAAAGAATGCTAAAGGAACGACCCACTTTAGTTTTCCGGAACGCTTCAACGAAAATATAGTTGGCAGCCTGAAATATGATGAAATTGATAAAGCCTACAAAGGCTATAAATTCATGCTGAATGTCAACAGCGTCAAGTATTCTCCTACTATGTTTTCAAGGCGTGTCTTTGAAGGTTTAGCAAGCGGAACACCGATTATCAGTAGCTATTCGGAAGGCGTTAAAAAAATCTTTAAAGATATCGTATTAATCTCCGAAAACCAGCAAGAGCTAGAGAGTAATATTAATAAATTAATGAATGATGAAGGATATTACCGACAGAAATCTCTGGAAGGCATTAGGGAAGTATACTTACACCATACGTATAAACACCGAATACAATATATTTTCAAAAATATGGGGATTGACATAAGCCTAAATCCTAAAAAGGTTACTGTTATGTCCATCGTAAAGTCAAAGGAAGAGTTTTTCTATATACTCGATCAATTCAAGGAACAAACTTGGAAGGAAAAAGAACTGGTGGTTTTCGTGGAAATTTTTGACGGATACATTGATCTGTTAAATGAATATAACAAAGACGACCAAATTAGCACCTATGTTTTAAGTTATATGAACGAGTATTCGCGATTATCAGAAGTAATAAAAAATGAATATGTGGCTTATTTAAATCCAATGAACTTCTACGGCGAAAATTATCTACTAGATTTAATGATCGCGACAGACTATAGCCCAGCTGAAATTATCGGTAAAAGCTCGATTTACTCCTATGACCGCAAAAAGAAAACAACCAAAGAGCTAAACAAAAATAAAGAATATGAATATGTTAGTGATTTAGCCATGGATG
Organism: Bacillus sp. 220_BSPC; assembly: GCF_001054655.1. Taxonomy (NCBI): domain Bacteria; kingdom Bacillati; phylum Bacillota; class Bacilli; order Caryophanales; family Bacillaceae; genus Bacillus; species Bacillus sp. 220_BSPC. The sequence goes on along the minus strand of NZ_JVPL01000109.1, from coordinate 34,083 downwards.
CTTCTGTAATGAACATGAAGGTTTTCAGCGGAGAAAACGTGTTTTCTATATTAGATAGGATGAGGAATTCTGAAACAACATCTTCTTACTTTAAAAAAGGATTTCGTTTGTTGAGTGTCGATAAATATAACTTCCTGAAAAATGGGTTGAATGCTGAATCGAAAGCACAAAACAAACTTCAAAAATAGGTGAGTACGCAATGACTAGAAAACTGAAAATTCTCCTTTACGGGGATGTAGATATAAATATCATGGATGGTTCAGCTGTATGGCTGACTTCGATGGCAAATGTATTAAATAAAGACGAAAATATTTCAGTGGATGTTCTGTTAAAAGCACGGATTAAAAACAGAAATTTATTATCTGAAATGGACAACCTTCAACAAGTTAATATAATTGATACGTTTACTGACTATAATAGAAAGTTTGCGAATGGAAATAGAATTAATACACAAGAAGCGGTTCAATTGATGGAGGAATTGGATCAAAGGAATGATTATCATTGTGTGATTGTCCGGGGTTTTCAGATTGTCATGAATTTATTAGAAAGCCCCCTTTCTCGAAAAACCATTCCATATATTACGGATATCAATCATGATAAAGATTCGGTTCAAGAGGACGAAAAAGCAACTTTAAAGAAAATCTACGACCTCTTTCCAAACATGTTTGTTCAAACACCAGAAACTAAGGAATTATTAAAAGAAGTTATTGGAGTAGATGGGAAAAAACTTGCTTTATTAACTCCCATGATTCCAGATTTTGACCAAACCCCCGATTTTACAAACAAAAACAATAGCATGGTTTACACTGGTAAATTTGCTAAGGGGTGGTATACAGAAGAAATTATATCTGCCTTTAAAGTACTTAATGGGAAAGATCGGAGTCTCATTTTAAATGTAGCAGGAGATAAATTTCAGGGGGAATTAATCCCTGAAAAAGAGAAAATAACTAATCTTCTGAAAACGCAGGAAGGAATCAATTGGGTAGGAGCCATTCCGCGTTCTAAGTCATTGAAGTTTATAGATCAGTCAGATATCGGTATTGGCTGGCGAAGTGAATCGATTGATAATGACTCGAGTTTGGAGTTGTCCACCAAGTTATTGGAGTATGGACGTTTTGGAAAACCGGTTTTATTGCGGCGTACCAAAATGTATGAAAAGTTACTTGGAGCGGATTATTTCTTGTTTGTTGATAGTGAAGAAGATTTTGTCGAAAAGACCATGGAAATCATGTACAATCGTTCGCTTTACAGAAAAACGGCGAAGAAAGTTTATGAAGCCAGCAAATACTATACATTTTCATCCGCTTATCAGCGACTGAGACCTGTACTATGGAATTTTTATAATGAAAAAATAAAGCTCGTCTTTGCAGGGCATGATTTAAAGTTTATCAACATGGCCATTGAATACTTTAAACCACATCCAGGTTTTGAAGTGAAAATTGATAAATGGCAAGGACATAATAATCATGACGAAATAAAGAGCAAGGAATGTTTAAACTGGGCAGATGTTATTTTTTGCGAATGGGGATTAGGTAATGCAGTTTGGTATTCGCAAAATAAGAAACAAGGTCAAAGACTCATTGTCAGAATGCATGGACAAGAGAGATTAACTGATTACCCTAACCAATTTAAGATGGAAAATATAAATAAAGTTATTGCCGTATCACCTTTTATATTTGAGAAATTCCATCATCTCTTTCAAATTCCTAGAGAAAAAATGACTATGATTTATAACCTTGTGGATACTAACAAGTTTAATAAGCCTAAAGTGAATTCCCAAATCCAGTATAATCTTGGTATTTGCGGAGTGTTACCAAGCCTGAAACGTTTGGACAGAGCGATCAATATTTTTGAAAGACTCTGGGAAACCGATAATAGATATAAATTATTTGTCAAAAGCAAAATGCCGAAAGATCTACCCTGGTTAATGAACAGAGAATCAGAAAAACAATATTATGAGGATTTATTTGAAAGAATAAATAAGGCACCATGGAAAAAGAATCTCGTCTTCGATCAGCACGGATCTAATATGGAAGAGTGGTTTAGAAAAATTGGGTATATCTTATCCACCAGTGATTTTGAGAGTTTTCATTTAGCTCCTATGGAGGGGATGTCTTCTGGGAGTGTACCCTTGGTGCTGCACTGGACAGGTGCGGAAACGATTTATCCGAGAGAATTTTTGTTTGAAAATGAAGAGCAGGTTGTGAAAGCGATTCTTCAGAGAAAAGGCAAAATGGGTTTAAGTGAAAGTATGAAAAAGTATCCTTATGAAAATTTTGATAAAAAGATCATTATAAAAAAACTAGAAAACTGCATCTTGGCTTAATCCATAAAAGTGGAAATCCGGAAGGATTGCCATTTAATAAAGAAAATAGTGAATTTACAACGGACTGGAGGAAAATTAAGGCCTTGAGTATATATATCCCAGCCTCGTTAACATCAGAACAATTAGAAGCCATTATTTCAGCTTTGCCGGGTAGCCGAAACAAAGATGCCATACTCTCTGCGGATCGAATGGTTCTAGACAATTCTTATATGATTCCACCATTTGGGGTGACAAAGTACGAGAACTCTGATTCTATTTCATGGGAGGATGACCAATCCCGAAGCTTTAAACGATTAATTCATGGCCATACATTTTTAGGTTGTTTAACTGAAGCATACCGTCAAACCCATAATGTGAAATATTTACAAAAGGGAATGAACTTAATTCACGATTGGATTTCCAAATATCCCTATTCAAAAAGTAAGAACACGATGGCCTACCATGATGAAACAACTGCGCTTAGGTTGCAATATTGGTTGAAATTTTACACTTACGCCAGAAAAGAATTAGGTGAGCAAGACCGCCTTGTAATCGAAAAACAAATGCGGTTCACTGCTGCCTTATTAGCCGAGGATGATTTTCATTCTACTAATACAAATCATGGAATGTTTCAAGATATTGCTTTACTTCTATTTTCATTTTATTTCGAGAAAGAAATTGATGTATGTCGTCAATTTAAGGAGTTAGCGATAACCCGCTTGAAAAAATACTTTTTGCATATTTTCACATTAGAGGGCGTGCACAAAGAACATTCACCCTCCTATCATTTTCTTGTAGCTAATAATGTTAGGAGAATTGCAGGGTGGCTGAAAGAAATCTCTCCGGATTTAGGTAAAAGTTTTATGGACATTTATCAAGGGAGCGAGAGTTATGCAACACATATCATTCGTCCGGATGGTTACTTGCCTGCGATAGGAGATACAGAGGCCAAACTAGTAAAAACGGCTGGATATGCTAATCTCTATGAAAGTCCAGAATATTTGTATGCTGTGACAAAAGGGGAACAAGGGAAGCCTTCAAAGAAAAATGACTGTGTATTCAAAGAGTCAGGATATGCAATTTTCCGCGATGACTGGACCAAAAAAGAGGAAGCTACGTATGTGCTATTTTCAGCTGCATATCATACTGCATATCATAAGCATAGTGATGATTTGAGCCTTCATATATATTCAAATGGTGATATCATTACAGAAGCGGGACCAAACGGATACAATTATAAAGATCCATATACACAATATGCTTACTCTTCTTTTGCGCACAATACTCTTATCGTAGATGGACAGGGGCTTCCGAGAGTAGATCAACAATATGATAAGGTATATATAGCTGATTATAACCTCTCGCCAGATGAGCCTGAAGCTATGGGAGTCAATGAACGGTTTGAAGGTGTAAAGCATAGTCGTAATGTGAAATATTTGAAAACAGAAAAACGTATTATTGTGACTGATCAAATTCAATCCGAACAAAAACATGAATACAAAATTTTATGGCATGTTGCACCTGATATACAAGTATATGTGCGTGATTCCATAGTTTCACTATTTAGAAACGAGGAAAAGGTGGCTGAAATGGAATTTGAAACCACTTCACCGATACGTGTACAGTCTATTCATGGGCAAACAAAGCCGACATTGCAAGGCTGGTTTTTCCCAAAAATGGAATCAAAGCAAGAAGCAACGGTAATAGAAGTGGAATTAAGCGGCGCTAATGTCACATGTACAACCGAATTCCGTTTATCCTCCTTTAAGATTAATAAAGAAGGAAAAGACTTGTTTAAGAGGGACAACCATTTTAATAGTACGGATAAGGTGAGATATCACTTGGTATCAGCTGAGGATGAAAAGTTAAAAGATCAATTAATTATCATCTTTTCTGCTCTTCCTCCCAAATATGGGTATGTCTATAATTATATGAAAACTTTGGATGGTATAAAAGCCAACAAACTTTTTATACTTGATGACTTTGGTGATCAAGGGGCATATTATCTGGGGAAAGACCGCAATCATTCTATTGAATCAACGGTTGCCTCTTTAATCCAGTATATAATGTCCAAGTATCAAATACCTCACAAAAATGTGACAACTGTGGGATCTTCAAAGGGTGGATATGCGGCTTTATACTATGGGATAAAATACTTTTTGGGTAACATTGTTGCTGGGGCGCCTCAAAGTAAGTTAGGTGATTTTTTAATAAAACAAGCAAAACATCATAATATAGCTGAATACATAGCTGGTGGGACTGAGGAAGGCGATTGTTACTATTTGAACAATGTGTTGTACCGTTTATTAGAGCAGCCTGTAGATGTGTCGCCAAAAATTCATTTATATGTTGGTACTGGAGATCATCATTACAAAAATCATGTTATGCCTTTACAAGAAATGCTTAGCTATAAAGGATATGATGTGAAATTGGATATAGAAGAAAATATAACACACGAAGATTTAAAGACATATTTTCCCCACTATCTTAAGAAAACATTAAGTAGTATTCTTAATATCCGATTTGTTGAAGAAAAGACCCCAGAAATTAAAAGCACTACTATTCAACAAAGAGATCAAGAGCTAATAGTAAATTGTGAAGCAAAAGGCTTAGGATTAGAATACGCTTATTATTTTTATAAAGATGGAGATATAATAGAAAAATTCTTTTACAGAAAACCATCTCAGCTCACCTATCGAGTCACAGAACCAGGATCTTATAAATGCCGTGTCTTTGTAAGAGATTCAAGGATGCAAAAAACTTCTCAGTATACAGACAATATCTATATTTGAAAAATTGCTAGATTATAAACTCATTTTCGTATTTTTAGGAGGAAATATTTATGAAACTTTGTACAGTAGGATTAGGATATATCGGATTACCAACTTCAATTATGTTCGCAAAACATGGTGTTGATGTAGTAGGTGTCGACATCAGTCCAAGAGTGATCGATTCATTAAATTCAGGAAAAATTCATATCGAAGAACCAGGATTGCAAGAAGCTTTAAATGAAGTGGTTGAGAAAGGGTTGTTCCGTGCAGCTTTACAGCCTGAAAAATCAGATGTTTTTATTGTAGCAGTTCCAACACCAAACCACGATGATGAATATAAATCATGCGACCTTTCTTATGTGTTAAGTGCCGTTAAAAATGTAATACCGTATTTAGAAAAAGGTAATGTATTAATTGTAGAGTCAACGATTGCACCTAGAAGTATGGATGATGAAGTAAAACCATTAGTAGAACAATCTGGTTTTAAAGTAGGAGAAGACATCTATTTAGTACATTGTCCTGAGCGTGTTCTACCGGGTCAAATTCTACATGAACTAATTCATAATAACCGAATTGTCGGCGGAATAACACCTAACTGCACGGAAGCTGGTGCCAAGGTATACAGCACATTTGTACAAGGTGAAATTATTAAAACGAATGCCAAAACAGCAGAAATGTCCAAATTAATGGAGAACACTTTTAGAGATGTAAATATCGCTTTAGCAAATGAACTAGCAAAAGTTTGTAATAATTTAGAGATTAATGCCTTAGATGTAATCCAAATGGCTAATAAACATCCAAGAGTAAATCTTCACACTCCAGGACCAGGTGTAGGAGGACACTGTTTAGCAGTTGATCCTTATTTCATCGTTGCAAAAGAACCGGAAACAGCTCAGCTCATTAATTTAGCTAGGAACATTAACACATCCATGCCTGAATATGTAGTTGAGAATGTGAATACATTAATGGAAAATGTCCAAGGAAAGGTCGTAACTGTGTTTGGTTTAACTTACAAAGGAAATGTCGATGATGTACGTGAAAGTCCGGCAATGGAAATTTTAGAAATACTGAAAAACCAAGACAAATATAAAGTCAGAGCATTTGATCCGCATGTGGAAAAAGAGTGGGTTATTTCTAACCTTGAAGAAGCGGTAAATGATTCTGATTTAGTTTTAATTTTATCAGACCACAGTGAATTCAAAAACCTGGATTGGAATCAATTTACGGGCATGGCTACTAAGCGGATTTTTGATACAAAGAATGTGGTTGAAAATCGCTCATTAGATTTTGATTATATTCACTACGGTAACTTATACGAGTTCACTAAGAAAGCTACCGTAATGGCATGAGTTTCGTTTGGAGAGTTTTGAAAGAGCAATACTCGAACTTTCATCTTATTGTTCGTTTATCTTCATATGATGTAAAAAGTACTTACCAAATGCATTATTTAGGTGTTCTATGGCAATTTTTAGTTCCTGCAATACAAATTTTTCTTTACTGGTTTGTTTTTGGCTTAGGTATCCGTGGCGGTCAACCAGTAGAGGGAGTGCCATTCTTTATTTGGTTAATTGTTGGGCTTATACCTTGGTTTTTTATCAGCCCTTCAATTATCCAAGGATCAAATAGTATTTATTCAAGAGTTAATTTAGTATCGAAAATGAAGTTTCCTGTAAGCTTGCTGCCATCAATTACAATCATGAGTAATGCTTTCCAATTTCTTATGATGATGGCTGTATTAGTTCTTATTCTTTTCATTTATCATATAAATCTAGGTATTTATTTTATTCAATTACCTTATTATATGCTCTGTTTATTTACTTTTTTATTTGCTATTACTCTGTTATGTTCGACGATTTCAACAATTGTACGTGATTTTCAGTTGGTCTTGCAGGCTCTCATGAGAATGTTGTTGTATTTATCTCCTGTTTTATGGGATACGAGTCAGCTTAACAATGTTCTTCAGTTCATTTTAAAATTAAATCCTCTTTATTATATAATTGAAGGATTTCGTAATACGTTCTTGGGATATGGATGGTTCTATGAAGACTGGGCATATACGTTGTATTTTTGGGCGTTTACGCTTTTTATCCTATCGATAGGGTCTGCTGCACATATAAAGTTTAGGAATAAATTTGTTGACTACTTGTAGTCTAGGAGTTTAAGTTATGACGCTAAAAGTTCAATTTAAGAATGTTACGAAAAAGTATTCATTATATAAGAAAAAATCGGATAAGCTCAGGGAAATTTTTTTTTCCAATAAGAAAAATGAAGATTTTTATGCGTTAAACAATATTTCTTTTGAAGTATTTAAAGGAGAAACCATTGGGATAGTCGGGGTGAATGGATCCGGTAAATCTACTCTTTCTAACCTCTTAGCTCAAGTAGTTCCACCAACGTCAGGTACCATAAAAATCGACGGGGAAACTTCTCTCATTGCCATTTCTGTTGGCCTAAATAATCATTTAACAGGAATGGAAAATATCAAACTGAAATGTTTAATGCAAGGTTTTACTAAAAATGAAATTAAGGAGATTACTCCAAAAATCATAGAATTTGCAGATATTGGAAAGTTTATTCATCAACCTGTTAAAAACTATTCTAGCGGTATGAAATCAAGATTGGGATTTGCTATCTCTGCGCATACAAATCCTGATATTTTAGTTGTAGATGAAGCTTTGTCTGTAGGCGATCAAACCTTTTATCAAAAGTGCTTACAGAAGTTCGATGAATTTAAGGCTTCTGGAAAAACCATCTTCTTTATTAGTCACTCTTTATCCCAAATAAGCTCTATTTCCGATAAAGTTTTATGGCTGCACTTTGGTCAACTTAAAGAATTTGGAGAGACGAAGACGGTCCTGGAAAATTACCAAGCCTTTATTAAATGGTTTAATGCTTTGAGTGAAGAAGAAAAAAAGCAATATAAAGTGGAGATGCATCAAGCACAATCATTCGAAAACCAAGGCACCTCAAATTTGTCTGAAGCACAGCAAATTAAAAGGACCGACAAAGCAAGAAAGAAGAAACAATATCCGTTCTTGTTTTTATTTCAAATTGGCTTTTTATTAATGGGTATGTTCCTCAGCGCGTTGTTTATGTTTAACGAAACGTCCAGTGCTTCCATTCTTGGCAAAATACCGGACCTTTTTGCAGAAAAGCAAGCAATAAAGAAAGAACAGGTAAACATTAAGAAAGTTGACAGTAAGGGTATAGTTAAGGAGCGGACAGCCGTTATTTACAGTGATCAAGCTTTAACAAATAAAGCATTAGAGGTTCCGTTTACAACAACTCTTTTTGTAGAAGAAAAAGCCAATGATGTTTATAAAATAAAGGTGAATGATTCGATAGGATATACGAGCGTTAAAAACGTTGAATTAGTTGACAACAGCAAAGATATAACCGTTGAGTTAACAACAGAGGATTTAAAAACGCTCTTTCCTTTAGCTGTAGCAAATTCTTATCAATATTTTCTTGCACAATTAGACCTTGATTATGGAGAAATTGGTGATAAATTAAGGGGCCTTACTAATAGAGGATTTGATGAATTCGGGAATAAAATTCTATTTTATGATACAGATCACATCTCTATTCTTTTTAATGAGGATAATGTATCAGAGGCCATAACCATTCACGATATAGTACTAGACGAGCAATTGCTAAAAGATATCCAAAGTAGGGCGGAAGTCAAATCAGATGATAAAAGTCTTTACTATATCTCAATCCAAAATTATTACGTAACATTAAACATTAAGGACAGAACACTATCTTTTGTAAAACATGACTAAGCATTGATTATTGCAGAAATCTCTTATTCCTCCAAAGGAATAAGAGATAAGACCGTAGAAAACCCAGGCTCCAATCCTTAGATTGGGGCCTGGGTTTTTCTTAAATAGATGATGATCACTTATTATTACGCTGGACATCGTTTCTTACATTCCAGTTTGCCGGTTTCTTACATTCCAGTTTGCCGGTTTCTTGAGGTTCATGGCAGCAATTTAAGTAAGCATCGCCTGCATGGGCCATTTAAAGTTGTTTCCATTTTATTATTTTCTAAAGTAATTTTGGTATTTCTCCATATCGGTACTAACAATTTTCGCTGGTACACCTGCAACGACACAGTTATCAGGAATCTCTTTAGTCACTACTGAGTTTGCACCGATCACTACATTGTTACCTATTTGCCCTCCTATACATTTTGATCCAGGGGCTATATATACATTATCTCCTATAATAGGGAGGGGCCCTTTGGATCCAATTGTTACATTCTGAGATATAACACAGTTTTTCCCTATCTTTGCTTTCTTGTGAATAATCATCCCTACAGCCCCATAACCAAATCTTGTCCCCTCAGCAATCTCTGCAGTGTAGGGGATAAATGAATTAAACTTGAATTGGATAAAGCTTTGGATGAATTCGGCTTCATCCTTCAAACCGTTTAGATAACAGAACCTCGATATTCTATACAATTCAATTGCGGACTGATCATACATAGTTTTGATAACTAAATTATTAGGAGCTAAACTAAAATTGAAAAATTCATAGTTATTTATCCCGTGACTCATTAAACTTTTTTCAAGTTGAGCTGAATAGGGATTGCTAATTATAACATTTACATCTCCTAGATCTTTTATAGAAACTAGATTACTAACTTTTAATCCAAAAAATTCATCACCAAATTTATTTACATCGTCGTCCACAAAACAAAGAACCTTGTATCGTTTCTCTAAAATGGATTTAATAAATATACTGTTTTTAGAAACTCCATATATTACTATCTGTAAAGGTTCCTCTTGGATACTTGTTTGATCAAACCCTATAAAATCAATGGTTTTACTTGTCTTGGCTATTTTATTCCCGTTTTTGTCTCTAATATAAGTTCTTACTCTATAGCTGCCTTCTTCAGATAAGTTATATAGAAAAGATGAGTTACCATCATAGGGAAACTTCTCTATGACCTCATCATCTTTGTATACATAGTAGGCAAATTCCAAGTCTTCTCCTTGCGCATTACAAGTTAATTTGATTTGGTAATAGTTTTCTAGTTTTGCATTAACACTTTTAAAGATAATAGACACTTTTAATTCCCTTCCTTGCAAGATATTTTTACCCATTAAGGGTGAATTAGTAAATATTTCTTCTCTAAGAAGAGCTATTGTGATTTCATTTTATTTGCTTCTAATTTTATGTCACTTAGTTGATTGATATTTCCTTTTAGAAATAGACCATTTTGGTCAGCTGCTATATTTTCTGTGGCAATTATTGAACCCAGGTAACTGACGCGGAGCAAAATAAAACTCTCCAACTGATTTCCATTCTTACTCTTATATACATTATTTAGAAGTTTTAAATTATCTCCATAAGAAGCAAATACAAACCTTGAGCTAATTCCCTGAAGTGTATTCTGTTTAATTGTAATATAATTCCCTCTTGCCACAAAAGCTTGATCAAAATTCTCTATATAGTTTTTTTCGAAGGTGATGTACTCAGCAGTCGAATGTGTACCGAATCCACTATTGCCCAATGCAAGTGTACCTTTACCCGACCCATATGCTCTAGAATTTTTCACTATGCCATAGCGCGAAGGAATATCACCTGAAAAATCCACTCCCCGCCGGACTTTTTTAAACGTACTTTTCGTAATTAGGGTTCCCGTACCTCCGTAATCCTGTATACCATAACCAGTTGATATCTCCTTTGTAGTTCCTAATTCTACTCGGACATTGCTTATGCTAGTCCCATAGGTTTTGTTAAGAAAGATACCGGTTTCTTTTGAATTCAATATTGAAACATTATCAATTTTAGTATCACTGGCATAGTTAACCTTTACCATGACTGTATTAGAAGGATTGGGATGTTTGAAGATGATATTATGTAGCCTCAAATAATGGCTTTTGAAGGTAGCAGCTTTAACTGTCTCACCCTCATGAATATTATAATTGTCATGAGCAGGACGATCTAAGTAAACTTTATTTCCTTCAATTTTAGTAATCTTGTGGAGTTCTCCTTTATGTAATACACTTCGGTTATCCCAATACCAAAGCTTTTTTGATTTCAAATGAAATAAATCTCCTGGTTCCATATCATTTGTACTTTTCACTACTACATAAGATTGTTTCTTAGAAACATTCTCCGTGACATAGGTAGAATTAATTCGTTTATTATTAAAAATAAGGGCACTTTGATTATTCTTTTGCAAAATAATTGCCGATTTTTTAGCCCCTTTCTCTGTAGAGATTGTAATAGAATGATTGCTTATTAAAGGTTTATCAATGATATAGGTCGCACCATCTTTCAATTTTATAGAGGAGCTATTATCAATAGCTTTTTGTAATGATTGAGTATCTGGTATATTATCAAATCCATTCGCACCAAATTCTTCAGGCGTTTTAACAACTTCCTTATTATTTCTATTACCAATTTCAGGTGTTTTTACATTTTGTTTTGTATAAAGACTCCAAACAGCTACAGCCATTAGTAATAAAATAGCAATATAAGGCCATATTTTTTTTCGGTATTTCAGCATAACGTTTCTCCTTTGTTTAATTCCAGTTATAGCTTAGAGGAGTATAAATGAAATTCATATTAAGCTATTATACTATTTTCACTTGTTTTACTTCTGTATTAATATAGCAGAGTGTGGACAAAACGTATAGACAACAAATAGTCTGGGCGTAAAAGACTTAGTACCATGGGATTAATTGCTCTTATACCCTAAGATGACATGTAATATGCTGAAAATGAAAAAGGATATATGTTTTTATTCAATGCATAAAAATACTTAGGTTATATTTTTGTTAATATGAACCCCTTTCTTATCATTTATTAACTTTTTTTGTTATAATTTTAGCAGTGGAAAATTAGGGGATAAATCAAAATACATAAGAGTTACTATGGAGAAAAGAGGGTAAAAAAGGCCGCAGAGTGAGTAATTATGACAGTGATTGTACATAGGTGGTTTTTAAGTAGGAATCTTTAGCCGCTGTTTGTTTGAATTTCAGGAGGGAAAAATCTATGAAAAGAAGTCTAATTATGTTATTGGTAATGTTATCACTAGTGGTAGCTGGTTGTGGGAAGGATACATCCAAAGAAACAACAAACGAAGATTCAAAAACAGTATCAAGTAGTGAGTCTAAGGAAAAACCACCAAGGATTAAAGGAGTCACTTTAGAGCAAATTAATGCTAAAACACTTGAAGTTAAAAGTGAAGCAATAGGAGAAAATCTGCAATATTCTTTTTATATTTTTAAGGATGGTGAAATACTAGAGAAACTCCCATATAAATCAACTAATCACTTATCATATACCGTAAAAGAACCAGGTGAATATATGGTGAGAGTATATGTGAAAAATAGTGAGAAAAAAATTGTTACAGCAAATACGGATAAAATCGACTTTGATTTAAAATAAGGTGGAAGTGGGTCATTTAAAGGAGAAGAGTTACATTAGGCAGACTCTTTTATTCATAGTGTTGCCTGTAGGTCCCGAACTGTAGTGAAGACATTAGTAACCGGATCTTAAGACCAAGGGGAAGGTTGGGTGACCTTCATATCTTAAGGAAGTCGGCGGCAAAAATTCGCTCCTGGTAACACGAATCTCTTAAATACGGTTTTCTTGAAGACCTTAAAAAAAGTTGCCTAAATAAGTGTAGCCCATCCATTTGTAGAGAGTAAGAATGAGAGAGAAAACATTGACAAAATCCAAGGTTTAATATTAAGAAAATGGCAGGCATCACACAAAGATAATTGTTTTTGTGGGGTGCCTGCCATTTTTATCCTGATTTAGCTTAATCACTTCAAATTTTAGTTGGGTAAGCACCAATAAAACAGGCTAGACAGCGGCTGCTAGTTTCTCCAATATCCACATCTACTATCTCTAATAACCCTTTGGTACTAAAAAAGGCTAATGAATTTGCCCCAATAACCTGTCCCATAGCATGTTCGTGTTTGTTGGTAAATAGTTATGCCCATAACAATTATCGACTAACACTACACTTTTTTCTTTCAAATTCTTGCACAGTCCTTAATATCAGTCGAACAGCTAAGTCGCTCAATTTTTACGTAAACTTCATAAATGAACGCCCAGTATTAGGATTTTCATAATTCACATGTTATATGGAGTTCCTGATAGTTGAGAAAATCCAATCGGCAGGGACTTGATTTGGAAACTGCAGCCTCAACATCATCTTAAATCAGATTTTATTTTACATATTTCACCCAATACTTCCGTATTGTAAAGACATACTTCCTTGAATAACGGACGGGCAAAATAGACAAATTCAAAGGAACAAAGGGAACCTTACATTTTTTTCGCAAATCCTCCAGATTGAATTCCATTTTCATCTATAAGAAACCATTTACTCGGTTCAACATTCCTCCCAACCTTAGCATTAACCGCATTTAATGCCCATGTTTTTGAGGAGACGATGATTGGTTCACCAATTATTCTAAGGTTAAGCGGAGGTTACCCAAGAAGATCTAAGGCAATTAGCATTTGTTTTTCAGTCTTAATAATCAAATCAAGATAATGTCGATACGTTTAAGAATATCAGGGCCGCTTCGGCGAAATGCTTTTTTCTTGAATGAGCTATTAAGTGGACAATAATTTAGTATCTGTTTAGTTGTAACACATCCCGTTCTATCCATCCTTGCATTTACGAGGTTGCCATTATGAGCAACAAAGTCCCCGTCGCAACGAGGGGGGTATGCCTTTGTAGTAAATTTTCACCAGAAGCTGAATATTGTATATGACCAATAGTCATATTTCCGCTTAGTCCTTCAAGGATGTCCCGTGAAAAAACTTGGGTGACTAATCCCATTCCTGTGAGTCCTGAATGATTTCCTTCACTAGCCACAAATCGTGTACTCTCCTGACCACGGAGTAGAAGTGCATGAAGTCCGTAATAAGTTATTTCGGCTGCTTTGGGGTGATTAAATACTCCATATACCCCGCATTTCTCCTGCATTTCTGAATCCATTTATTTCTTCCTCTCGTTGATATCATTTTTGGCAAAAGGTTTTCTTTCCTTTTTATTTACTAATCGGTAAATGGATATGGATTAAACAAATTGCAACCATAAGAACAGTTCTATGCAACAGGTAGGAATGATTGCTTTGCATTATTAGATGAATACCTAGGAATAAAAGATTTTTTGGTATCATGGAATATTTTAAATAATGTACTTTGTATGATTAGACTATATAGTTAGAAACAGATGTTAATTTTTAAAATCTAGCTCATTATAAAAATAGTTAATAATACCTAAAAGTTTTTGGTTATGTGCCGATACTAAATTATAGAGATCAAGCAAAGGGACTTCGTATAAGGCGATGTCAGATAGCTGCCATCAAAATATAAGGAGACTATTTGATGACAAAAAACAAATTCATTACGTTCGAGGAAGTTTATGAAAAGAAACAGAGAAGTAAGAAAATTTTTATTGGCACTTATATTACCATTACATTAGTTTTGATTTCATTAATGACATATTTTATGGGACAATCATAATATGGGTATCGAAAGGACTGAAGAATCGGTCCTTTTTTGTTTTTTATCTATACATATTGACAAGTAGTATTCCTTCCCTTGAATATTAAAGGAATGTTAAACTTTAGTTACTTTTCTTATAATATAGTAGAATCCGCTTGCCAATCCCTACTATATATGTGATTATCAAATAAATGAGCTATATTCCTTATTTTTGAAAAAAGGATTAGGACAACAGTATGAAATGGTGGCTCAATTAAATATTGGAGTGGAAATTTCGAATGGATTTTTTTGATATTTTAAAAGACACTTTTGCCAAGGGTGAGTCTGGACAAGATGTTACTGTAAATGAACTTGTGGAAGAGATTAAGGAGAAACTAAGCGGGATCATTGAACAACCTGATAGTATATGATCGTAGATATACATATTGAACATTTTGCTCGTGTCATGGGCAATGGTCACCTTCTTTTCTTTTATCGATGGAGGATGCGTCAATGAATCTAAGAAATCATTATTGATACATATACTTAAGGAGCATGTTTCACAACATGCTTCTTTTTTATGGTTTTCCATTAAATAGATTAATGATACATAAGAGGGTGATGAGGGGGAGGAAACAAAATTGGATTCCAATAGGAGTATTGACGGCTATTCTTATGGTTTTAGGTATAGGAGTGCCTCAAAAAGCGTGGTTGAAGATTTCTATCAGTATGAAAGTGAAGCGGAGTTCGGGAAGTCCTGGGAATTGATAAGTTCTGAAATAAAGCAGCGGTTTCCGAATCGTGCAGATTATGTGCAATATCGGGAGCATGTATTTTTACAGCATATGGCTGTGCAGATGTTTCAGTATGATAATGTAGATCGTTATTTAAGAAAGTGAAAAACTAGTGTCTGGATTAGGTTGGGAGGCAGCATTAACCGGCCTATGAAATACCAGAGCTACACAGGTCTTCAAATCTCGCTATGGGGTGTTTACTTTGGAACAAAATTGCTATGTCGTCAAAGAAAAAGGCGAATGGTGTTTGTATGGGTTACCAGTTTAAATAGGTTCCTCTCCTTTTTCAGGCTCAAGTTCGTTTTATTGAAAAGGGAGAGGCAATGCTCTCATATAATGCCGAAAAGATCTACTTCTCATGAAACATATTTCATTCTTGAACGGTCACTGATGGCTTTCAGAATAAACATTTTGTCCTGTTTGCTTAGCATAGCCCAGCTGCCTGCTTTGATTTTCATTTAAATCCACTCCTTTTGTTTAGGATCATTTATTATAGTTGGTGAATGATGGTTGATGGAATTCCGGGTCCAAAGAATAATAGTGTCAAGTGATGAAAGGGGCAAGGGGAAGATATAATTGTCAGCTCATATTAGATTATACCGTCTTTTCATGCCTAATAAACAACAAAAATTCCAACAAATCTCTACAATTGGTGTTCGTTTTTTGTCAGATTATTGGACGGGCAAAATGAAAAAGCTGTCAGGATGCGGGTCCGTACAGCTCTTTTCATTTTTTCTTATTTGATGGATAATTGTTCTTTTAATTCGGATTGAACCTTTTCTTTTTCTTCATCCGACACGATATTATAGTAGACTCCGTCGATTTTCGTTCCATTTCCTGGAATGGTTGCTTGCGTTATGCTTTTGCTTGCGTCCCTGTAGTTCTTTTGGATGTCCATCATGTCATCAAACGTCAAATTCGTCTGGATATTTTTACTTAATGCATCGAATACATCATCGTATTTCGTCAGGGATGAAAGGCTAGCGCCTTCCTTAATGACAGCCTCAATGATGGAACGTTGTCTGGATTGACGGCCATAATCACCATTCGGATCATCATATCTCATTCGTGAATATTTAAGCGCATCTTCTCCATTAAGATTAATGCTTCCCTTTGCAAAATGGACGCCTTCATAAGTGAAGTCCAAATCGTTTTGAACGGTTACACCGCCGACTGCGTCAACGATATCCTTAAAGCCTTCCATATTGATCTTCATATAATAGTCGATTGGGATATCCAGGAAGTTTTCAACGGTATCCATGGACATTTTCGCGCCCCCGAAGGCAAATGCATGGTTGATTTTATCCTGTGTCCCATGACCGACGATCTCGGTCCGTGTATCACGCGGAATGCTTAGCATTTTGACCGATTTCTTTTGTGGATTGACTGTCAAGACGATCATAGTATCTGAACGGCCTTTGTCGCCATCACGTTCATCGACACCAAGCATGAGCATCGAGAATGGCTCCTGATCTGACAGTGCAAGGTCTTTCGTTCGTTTATCCGTGGTACGGTCTATTGGTGTATGCATCGTGTCAACGGTTTTTGTCAGTGAATTCCATACGGAGTAGGCAAAGGCTCCCCCAGCTAGTATAAAAAGTAGGACAATTATCCCAACTACTTTCAGCCATGTCCGTTTCTTTTTCTTCTTTTTTTCATGTCTCATAGTTTACTTCCTTCCTCTTTTTGTAACCACTTCATCTATTATATTTAATTTCATAGTAAAAGAATAGTATATTTTGCTATTTTATAATACCTTTGGCATATTTTGGTGTGACTCAACTAGAACAATTCTTCATTTAAAGGTTTAATGCTAAAAGGTGTGACTAATCGGAAAAACTACACTACTTTCGTTCTTGGGTGTGCAATTTGGCCTAGTGTATCTTTTTGATCGATATATTTAGAGGCTGCAAGTCTTTTACATAAGTATTGTCGTTGCCGTGCTGATAACTATTTGCCTTTCAAATTTGATATATGACAGCAAGCTCCGTACAATCGACTCCTGGACCATAACATCCAAGCCTGAGAATGGTTCAGCCATTAAAACGACTGATGTCTTCCGAGACAGAGCTAGCACTAATTAGGGGAAATCATAAAGTAGCTTCGGAAAAGAGTCCGAGGTTCTTTTTTTGTTGCAAGAAAAACTATGACTCTAATGAATTTGATCAGGTGAAATGGATTATCCAAATATATCTAGGTGTATGAAGTTTTACTTCAAAATGGGTGATAAGCAAAGTCCCTCCAAGAAAGAAGGTGCATATATATGCAATACGGATATCCTTAAAGAATAAATAAATCTTGGAGGCTAAGCACAATGGAATATTTAACTGATAGTTCATCATACGAAGAAAGTAATTCAACGGAAAGTTCATCATACGAAAGTGATTCAGCGGAAAGCTCATCGTACGAGGGTGATTCAACGGAAAGCTTATCGGACGAGGGTGATTCAACGGAAAGCTCATCAGACGAGGGTGATTCAACGGAAAGCTTATCAGAAGATGAAAGTAGTTCAACTGAAAGCTAAACAGATTTAACAACTAGTTAAATTAGAATGAAGATTTACTTTAAAATGGGTGATAAGCAAAGTCCCTATTAGAAAGTAGGAACATATATATGCAGTACGGATATCCCTAAAGGATAAATAAATTTTGGAGGTTAAAGAATAAATGGAATATACAACGGAAAGTTCCTCGTACGAAAGCGATTCAACGGAAAGCTCATCGTACGAGAGTAATTCAACGGAAAGCTCATCGTACGAGAGTGATTCAACGGAAAGCTCATCGTACGAAATTGATTCAACGGAAAGTCCATCAGATGTAAGCGACTCAACGGAAAGTTCATCAGATGAAAGCGACTCAACGGAAAGTTCATCAGATGAAAGCAGCTCAACGGAGAGTTCATCAGATGAAAGCGACTCAACGGAAAGCTCATCAGATGAAAGCAGTTCAACGGAAAGTTCATCAGATGAAAGCAGTTCAACGGAAAGTTCATCAGATGAAGGCAATTCAAATGAAATCCTTTCCGAGGCTGCAGAAGAAGCAGAAGAAGAAGAAACTGAAAATTCAGCCGAGGGTGAGGAGAATGGCAGTCCTCGTCGTGTGAATATATTTAAGAAAATGTGGCTGGATAATATGATTAAAGCATCGAAGGGGATCTATAAAGACGAAGAGTGACCATACAGGTGCAGCAACCAAAGAGTTGTTGTGCCTTCTTTTGTAAAGGGACATGCCGCTAGACTCTTAATTGACGCTAGGATTGTAATCCATTTAGTAGATACGAGAAGCCTGTTTTTTTTTGCGGGGAAAATTGGCCAAGCAAGGCAATTCAAAAGGAATGTAGCTTAAGCGGTTTCTTAAGAAAGGAACCAGCCGGATTGTTTGGCTGACAATTGTACATATTGCCTGGAACACAATTGGTTTACTGGTGGTTTTTTCAATATATTGAAAGCATGTTGAAAGTTTTCAATAAAAAAACTCCGGATTTGAAGTGATCCGGAGTTATTTCTTTTTCTCGATATTTTCATAGACCGAGGCAAGGGCTTGTTCAAATTTCCCGCTCTTTTTCGGTTTGTAATATTTTTTGCTGCGCAGTTTGTCCGGTAAGTATTGCTGTTTCACCCAGCCATTCTCGTAGTCATGCGGATAAAGGTAGTCGATGCCGCGGCCTAGTTCTGTGGCCCCTTTGTAATGGGCATCCTTAAGGTGATCTGGTACATCGCCGCTATGGCCGCTGCGAATGTCTGATAGAGCTGCATCGATTGCGACAATGGCCGTGTTCGATTTTGGTGATAGGCATAACTCGATGACTGAGTTGGCAAGTGGGATCCGGGCTTCAGGGAAACCGAGTCGTTCAGCGGCTTCGACGGCAGCGAGGGCCCTGGGGCCAGCCTGGGGATTGGCCAGAGCTATGTCTTCGTAAGCGATGACTACCAAGCGGCGGGCGATGCTTACAAGGTCGCCGGCTTCGACTAAGCGACCCAAATAATGAAGGGCTGCATTCACATCACTGCCGCGAATGGATTTTTGGAAAGCCGACAGGACATCATAATGGGCATCTCCATCCTTGTCATGCGAGAAGCTTTTTTTCTGCATGCATTCCTCGGCAATTTGCAGATCTATATGAATGGATCCGGACTCATCGGGTTCTGTGGAAATGACGGCGAGCTCAAGTGCGTTAAGGGCACTGCGGACATCCCCGTTCGAAGCAGTCGCGAAATGGGTAAGGGCATCATAGCTGACCTCGGTTTTATACGCACCAAGTCCCCGCTCTTCATCATGAAGTGCCCGTTCCAGCGCTTTGGTTATATCATCGGTTACCAATGATTTGAGTTCGAAAATCTGGCACCGGCTTCTGATGGCCGGGTTGATGGCATGATAGGGATTGCTGGTCGTTGCACCGATCAGGGTGATCATCCCGTTTTCAAGATAAGGCAATAGGAAATCCTGCTTCGCCTTATCGAGTCGATGAACCTCATCAAGCAGCAGAATCACTTTACCGGACATTTTAGCTTCGGCTGCCACGATTTCCATATCCTTTTTATTATTGGTCACCGCGTTCAGCGTCCGGAACGCAAACTTCGTGCTTCCGGCAATCGCACTTGCTATAGATGTCTTGCCAATTCCCGGGGGACCATACAGGATCATGGAAGAAAGCTGCTTGGCTTTCACCATCCTTGCGATAATTTTTCCTTCACCGACCAGATGCTCCTGCCCGATGATCTCATCAATCGATCGAGGCCGCATCCGGAAAGCAAGCGGTTTAATATTCATTGCGCACCTCTCCTTTTTATATAAGGTATCACAACTGATGGGGGAAATGCGCTGATTATGCTATAAAAAGAGGGTGATTTCCTATTATGGCAGTCTCTTTGGGAATTTAATGTGTGCTGTAGGGTTATCAATCGAGCTAGCCTCACGAGCGAATAATTCGATCATGCCCCTCGAACGGTTTTCTTTATTTTCACTTTTCCTACCTCTCCAATTAGGATAATTTGACAAAGGAAGGGCGGGTGAATGCATTTCCGGCGGGAATATGCTATAATTTCAAAAGAATTTAGAAACGGATAAATAATTTGAGGTGTATATGTATGAAGATATCTACTAAAGGCCGTTATGGTTTGACGATCATGATCGAGCTTGCTAAACATTATGGAGAAGGCCCGAAGAGTTTGAAGTCGATTGCCCAGACGCATAATCTGTCGGAGCATTATTTGGAGCAGTTGATTGCGCCGCTTCGTAATGCGGGGTTGGTGAAGAGTGTCCGCGGTGCTTATGGCGGGTATGTCCTGTCTAAAGATCCTCAGGAGATTACTTCGGGTGATGTCATTCGTGTATTGGAAGGGCCGATTACGCCTGTTGAGGGAATCGAGGATGAAGAGCCGGTGAAGCGTCAGCTTTGGATCAGGATTCGCGATGCCGTGAAGGATGTATTGGATAATACGACGCTTATGGATTTGGCGAGCTACAAGGATACGGGTGAAATCGATTCTTATATGTACTATATTTAATTGATCAGCAATGCGCCTCTTATGTAGGCGCTTGCGTTTTTTAATGGAGGCGACAAAAAAGTGGACAGAATATATTTAGATCATGCTGCGACTTCACCGATGCATCCGAATGTGATCGATACGATGATGAGGGTCATGAGCAATGATTTCGGAAATCCGTCGAGCATTCATGCTTTCGGACGGGAGGCGCGGCATGTTTTGGATGAGGCGCGGTCGAGTATTGCAGCGAGCATCGGTGCCGGGCGGAATGAAATCATTTTCACGAGCGGCGGAACCGAGGCTGATAATACGGCGATCATTGGTGTTGCGAATGCTTATAAAGAACAAGGGAAGCACATCATTACGACGGAGATTGAGCATCATGCGGTCTTGCATACTTGCCAATACCTAGAGAAGTCTGGCTTTGAGGTCACATATTTACCTGTGAATGAGGCGGGGCTTATTTCAATTGCCGATTTAAAGGCGGCATTGAGGGATGACACGATTTTGGTTTCGGTCATGTTCGGCAATAATGAGGTGGGTACGATCCAGCCGATTGCTGAAATAGGGCAGGTGCTCAAGGGTCATCAAGCCATTTTCCATACGGATGCGGTTCAGGCATATGGTTTGATCTCCATCGACGTTCGTGAGTTGGGTGTGGATTTGCTGAGTGTATCCGCTCATAAAATCAACGGTCCCAAGGGAATCGGCTTTCTTTACATTCGTGAAGGATTGAAGCTGAATCCGCATTTATATGGCGGGGAACAAGAACGCAAGCGCCGTGCTGGTACGGAGAGTGTGCCGGCAATTGCCGGTTTTTCAGAAGCTGTTTTAATTGCACAGAGCACGATGGAAAAGAAAAAGGAGCAATACAAGCGATTCAAAGACGTATTGCTTGCCGTCTTTGATGAGGCGGATGTACAATATGAAATTAACGGATCCATGGAACAGTCGCTGCCGCATTTGCTGAATGTCAGTTTTCCGGGTACGAATGTGGAATCGATGCTCGTAAATATGGACTTGGCAGGTGTTGCTGTATCGAGCGGATCCGCTTGTACTGCCGGGTCAATCGATCCGTCGCATGTGCTTGTGGCGATGTTCGGGAAAGATTCGGAGCGGACGAAGAATTCGATTCGTTTCAGCTTCGGTCTGAACAACACGGAAGAGGAAGTAAGGCAGGCGGCTGAAACCACCGTTAAAATCGTTAATAGATTAGTGAGAAGATAATTCTTACTTTAAATAAATGAGGTGACAGAATGAGAAAAGCACCACAGGACACCCGCGTCGTCGTGGGTATGTCAGGAGGCGTGGATTCTTCTGTGTCAGCCCTGCTATTGAAGAATCAAGGCTATGATGTGGTCGGGATTTTCATGAAGAACTGGGATGATACAGATGAAAACGGAGTCTGTACGGCAACGGAAGATTACAATGATGTAATTGCCGTTTGTAATCAAATCGGCATCCCTTATTATGCGGTCAATTTTGAAAAGCAGTATTGGGATAAAGTTTTCACTTATTTCCTGGATGAGTATAAAGCGGGCCGTACCCCGAATCCGGATGTAATGTGCAATAAGGAAATCAAGTTCAAGGCTTTTCTTGAACATGCGGTAAGCCTTGGTGCCGACTATGTGGCTACAGGTCATTACGCACAGGTTGAATACCGGGATGGCGAATACAAAATGCTGCGCGGTGTCGATAATAATAAAGATCAAACGTACTTCTTGAACCAGCTTACTCAAGAACAGTTGGAAAAAGTCATGTTTCCGCTTGGACATATTGATAAGAAGGAAGTCCGTGAAATGGCGAAAGAAGCGGGTCTTGCCACGGCAACGAAAAAAGATTCTACAGGGATCTGTTTTATCGGTGAACGCAATTTCAAAGAGTTTTTAAGCAATTACCTCCCAGCTCAGCCCGGTGATATGGTCACGATGGATGGCAAGGTTATGGGCAAGCATGACGGTTTGATGTATTACACGATCGGTCAGCGTCACGGTCTGGGAATTGGCGGCAGCGGCGATCCTTGGTTTGTTGCGGGAAAAGACTTGAAGCGCAATGTACTGTATGTGTGTCAAGGCTTTGATAATGATGTGCTGTATTCCAATTCCCTTCGTGCAGTGAATGTCAGCTGGGTAGCGGAACATGCGCCTGCTGATGAATTTACATGCACGGCAAAATTCAGGTACCGTCAAGACGATAGCGGTGTTAAGGTGAAGGTCTTGGACAATGGTGATGTCGAAGTCATCTTTGACGAGCCAGTCCGTGCGATCACACCTGGACAAGCAGTCGTCTTCTATGATGGTGAAGTGTGCCTTGGCGGCGGTACGATTGATGAAGTATTTAAAAAAGGTGAAAAACTGACTTACGTAGGGTAAAATAATCATGTCCCCAGCTGTGTTTGCGGTTGGGGACTTCTTTTGGATTGCGGGTGACCGCCTGAATTCGACCACTGGCTTATGCTATACTTTTTAATATAAAAATGGAGTGTGAATGGATATGGATAAGAATCAACAAGGTATTGAATTTATGCAGCAAGGGAAATACGAAGAAGCGGCGAAAGTTTTTAATGAGGCGATCGAGGAAAATCCGAATGAGCCTGTTGCTTACATAAACTTTGGGAATGTATTGACTGCCGTGGGTGAAACGGATAAAGCGGTCAAGTTTTACAAAAAGGCGATCGAGCTGGATGAAAATGCAGCAGCGGCGTACTATTCATTAGGAAACTTATATTATGAATCCGATTCTAAACTGGTCGAAGCGAAGGATATGTTTGAAAAGGCCATCCGTCTGGGACTGGATAACAGCGATGCTTACTTCATGCTTGGATTGACATTGATGGCATTGGATCAACCGAAATTGGCGATGCCTTATCTGCAGAGAACGGTGGAGCTGAGCCCTGAGGATGTTGATGCGAGATTCCAATATGCGTTATGTCTTGCTAATGCGGAATTGTATGATGAATTGATCAATCAACTGAATTTAGTTGTGGAACAGGATCCGGGCCATGCGGATGCTTATTATAATTTAGGCGTTGCGTTTGCAGGGTATCGTGAGGATGCGAAAGCCGCGATGGTTTATTTTGATAAGGCTTTGGAAGCACAGCCTGACCATATGCTTGCTGCGCACGGTAAGAAACTGTTGGAAGAGATGAATGCTGAGTAAATAAAAAGCATATGCATGGAAAGGTGGGGAGAAGCGTTGAGCCAGCAAGATTCGTTGGATTTGTTTTCAGAAGAGAAAAAGTTCATGAAAGGCAGTCATTTAGTGACGATCTTTCATAATGAAGAAAATATGTACTCGGTTGTTAGAATTCGTGTGCATGAAACGAATCTGAATTATGAAGAGAAGGAAGCGGTCGTAACAGGTTATTTTCCAAGGATGCATGAGGATGAAATCTATATTTTTTATGGGGCCATGAAGGAACATCCGCGTTTTGGCCTTCAATTCCATGTAAAGCATTTTCGCAAGGATTTGCCTCAATCCAAGGAAGGCATCGTCAGTTATTTATCAGGTGACCTTTTCAAGGGCATTGGGAAAAAAACAGCTGAAAGCATTGTTGAGACACTGGGTGAAAAGGCCATTTCAAAAATTCTGGCTCAGCCTTCGCTGCTTGATGATATCCCGAAGCTATCAGGGGAAAAGGCAAAGGGCCTCTATGATACATTAGTCGAACATCAAGGTCTGGAGCAGGTGATGATCGCCCTGAATCAATATGGCTTCGGTCCGCAGCTGTCGATGAAAATTTATCAAATGTATAAGCAGGATACAATCACGATGGTTCAGGGAAATCCGTATAAGCTCGTCGAGGATATTGAAGGGATTGGGTTTGGACGGGCGGATGAGCTTGGGCATCAGCTGGGCATTTCCGGCAGCCACCCCGACCGAATCAAGGCTGCGTGCTTGTATACACTTGAATCCCAATGCCTCCAGGACGGAAATATCTACATAGAAGCCGAGCAGCTATTGGAAGCGGTCAAACGGCTGCTGGAGGAAAATAAACGGGATCGCATTGAGTTCACCAACATTTCCTCGGAAATAATCGAATTGACGCAAGAGGGGAAAATAGTTGTCGAGGATCAACGAATTTATCCGCCTTCGCTTTTCTATTCGGAAAAGGGAATCGTGATGAACATCAAGCGGCTGCTTGCTCAAACCGAGTATGAGGACCAGTTCCCCGAATCTGAGTTCTTGCTGGCACTTGGTGAGCTGGAAGAGCGGCTGGATGTTTCCTATGCCCCGGCTCAAAAGGAAGCGATCCAGACAGCCCTGCAATCACCGATGTTAATCTTGACGGGGGGACCGGGTACCGGTAAGACGACAGTCATCAAAGGCATCGTTGAGCTATATGCAGAGCTGCATGGTGTATCCATGGACATTAACGATTATAAAAAAGAAGGAAGCGATCCCTTTCCATTCGTACTTGCGGCTCCTACCGGGCGTGCGGCGAAACGGATGGCTGAATCGACCGGGCTCCCCGCAGTCACGATTCACCGTTTGCTGGGGTGGAACGGGAGTGAGGGCTTTTCCCATGATGAGGATAATCAGCTGGATGGCCGTATCGTGATCATCGATGAGGTTTCGATGGTGGATACGTGGCTGGCCCATCAATTGTTTAAAGCTCTGCCGGAAAATGTCCAAGTGATATTGGTTGGTGATGAAGATCAGCTTCCATCTGTTGGCCCTGGGCAGGTTTTAAAGGATTTGCTTGCATCGAATTGTGTACCGACTGTCAGTCTCGAACATATATATCGTCAAGCTGATGGGTCATCGATCATTGAATTGGCCCATGAAATCAAAAAAGGAAGGCTTCCGGATGATGTCACGAAACAGCAGGAAGATCGATCGTTCATTCGCTGCCAAACCAATCAAATCCCCCAAGTAATCGAGAAAGTGGTTGCCAATGCCAGGACGAAAGGCTTCACGGCCAAAGATATACAGGTGCTGGCTCCCATGTATAGAGGGCCTGCCGGAATTGATGCACTGAATAAAATGCTTCAGGAAGTGTTCAATAGCAATGCGAATGAAAAGCGGCGGGAAATAAAATTCGGAGATGTGATATATAGAACCGGAGATAAGGTGCTTCAACTGGTGAACCAGCCAGAGGAGGGTGTCTTTAATGGCGATATGGGGGAAATCGTGTCCATATTGTTCGCTAAAGAAAATACCGATTCTGTCGATAAAGTGATCATATCGTTCGAAGGCATCGAAGTGACTTACACGAAACAGGATTTGAACCAGATTACACATGCCTATTGCTGCTCCATCCATAAATCGCAGGGAAGCGAATTCCCCATTGTCATCTTACCTGTAGTGAAAAGTTATTACCGGATGCTCCGCCGTAATTTATTGTATACGGCGATTACCCGCAGTAAAAATTTCTTGATCCTATGTGGTGAAGAAGATGCATTCCGTTTAGGTATCGAGCGTAATGATGAGATGCGCCGGAAAACGACTTTGCGTGAAAAGCTGCGGGAGATCTTGAGTGAGGAAGAAATGCCGGTTGAAAAGGGAGAGGTACATCAAGAGGCAAGTTATCTTGATATTCTTATGCATGCTGACCCGATGATCGGGATGGAGAATGTCACGCCATATGATTTCATGTAGGTTCTTTTTGATTAATTTTGTTTAAAATTCATGGTTTTGGTAGAACTAATAAGGATATAACTTATATGTGAGCAGGGGGGATTTGATGAAAAAAGGTTGGATAATCGGGATAGTCGTTGTCGTTTTACTGGTCATTTATGGCGCATCTTCGTACAACGGACTTGTTAGTGCCAGTGAAGACGTCGATAATAAATGGTCACAGGTGGATAACCAATTAAAACGAAGAGCGGATTTGATTCCGAATCTTGTTGAAACGGTGAAGGGTTATGCCTCGCATGAAACGGAAGCCATTAAAGCGGTGAGTGATGCACGCTCGAAGCTGGCAGGTGCCAATTCGACCGAAGATGCGATTGAAGCCGATCAAGAATTGAGCGGGGCCTTGAGCCGTCTTTTGGTTGTTGTCGAGAACTATCCGGACTTAAAGGCCAATGAGAACTTTAAGGGTCTCATGGATAGTTTGGAAGGAACGGAAAATCGGCTGACGGTAGCACGAAAAGACTATAATGATGAAGTTACCAACTATAATAAGATGATTAAACGCTTTCCGAAGAATATGATGGCAGGAGCGTTCGGGTTTGATGCCAAACCGTATTTTGAAGTGACCGATCAAGAAAAAGAAACGCCAAAGGTTGATTTCGGGAGCGATAAATAATGAAAAAACTTGCTGTGTTTGCGCTATTCTTCATTCTTACGTTCAGTTTAGCAAACGTGGCCGCAGCACAACCTAACATTCCTGAACCAGTTGGGGATATATATGTTCAGGACTTCGCCGGAGTCCTGGATGAACAGGGAAAATCCGAACTCATCGAACTTGGGAAACGATTGGATGATGCCACAAAAGCACAAATTTCCGTTTTGACGGTTGATTCGATGGAAGGATCCGAGATCGAGGAGTACTCGGTCGAAGCATTGAGATCATTCAAGCTTGGTGATGCCGAGCTGAATAATGGAGTCCTCATCGTGCTGGCCATGGAAGAACAGAAAATCCGTATTGAAGTGGGGTACGGTTTGGAAGGGGCCATTACCGATATAAAATCTGGACAGATTTTGGATGATGTGGCTATCCCCGCGCTGAAAGAGGGTAAATATGATGTTGCCCTGACGGAGACCTATAAGGCTGTATATAACGACGTCACGAAAGAATACAACCTAGGTGACGAGTTTTATCAAGATCTCTCCGTTCAGCCCGAGTCAGAAACCTTTCAGCCATCAGGTTTACAGATTTTCCTCATTATCATCGTCGTCATCATCGTATTCATCCTCGATGCCAAGTTCTTTAAAGGGTTTTTCCTTCAAACGCTCATCAATATCCTTTTGATATTCATAAGTCGCGGAGGCGGCGGCGGCCGTGGAGGCGGCAGCGGCGGTCCACGGGGCGGCGGCGGAGGAAGTTCCGGTGGCGGAGGTGCCAGCAGGGGCTGGTGAAAACAGGTGGATCTGACCGGGAAACCGGTCTTTTTTTATGTATGGCCCCCTGTGTTGGACCAACAATGGAAAACCTTTCAGCACATCTATTTTCAGTAGTAAAGAGATAATAAAAATGTTCGGAAAGGCGGGATGACCTTGCGGACGTTTTCTTTATTGAAAGGAATGCCGGTTTTTACAATCAAAGGAGATAGAATCGGCACGGTCCACGATTTATCAATTTCTGAAATGGGACAGGTAACGGGGTTGGTCGTTCATCAGCAAGCATTGTTCAAAAGAGCTTTTCATTTGAAACTTGACGATATTTCTTCATTCGGTCCAGATGGGATCGTTATCAGCCAGCAAGATTCAACCTTAAGGAAAGTGCCTGCGGATTCCATTTGCCTATCGAAGGACGAATTATTGGGACGCATGCTGCTTTCAGAAATGGGCGAAGAACTTGGTTTACTGCAGGATGTATATTTCAAGGAAAAAATGGGCACGATTATAGCGTATGAAACAACGGATGGGTTTTTCTCGGAGTCGACAGTGATAGAATCAAAACAGCCGCCTGCATTAGGGAAGGACACCATCATTGTTTCAGTTTATGAACAGTGAGGTGTCCATTTTGGAAATTAAATGTCCGAATTGCCGAAGTAAAGATGTTGGGAAGATTGGCGTAAATCAATATTATTGTTGGAATTGCTTTATTGAAATGACTCTGTCCGAAGGGCTCATCAATACGCACCAAGTCGAGGAAGATGGAAGTTTAAGCTCATTGGACGATTTGTTTGAGGAAAACGACCGCCGCTTCGGTATGTAAATAACGGAAGAGGTGTTTGCAATGGCTAGACGTTCACGCAATACTCTAATGAATATGGGTTCGGACTTGATGAACTCGAAGATGATCAAACGGAACATGAAGAAAATACGCAAAAGATTAAAGTCATTATTATAGCAGGAATGGGTGTCCTGATAATGAGGGCACTCTTTTTTATGTATGAAAACCTTCCGCCTTTCGAAGAATAAATGAGCGGGGGGTGTTTATTGTGAGTATTCGGCTAAAGTGGTTTTATCGCCTGGGTTTTTTATTGCTCTTATTTTTCGTCATCTATATTTTTATGAAACTTAAGCCCATGTGGGGACCTGCCGTTACTGTATGTGTGACGGTGCTGCTGCCCTTTTTGATCGGTGCGTTCATCAGCTACTTGCTGCACCCTGTAGTGGAATATTTGAATGAGAAAGGGATGCGTCGCTGGCTTTCGATCACAATCATTTATTTGTTGTTTTTCGGTGGGATCGGTTTTGCCGTTTATAAAGGGATTCCGGTGATCGTCAGCCAGGTTCGCGAGCTGTCGGAAAGCGTGCCGGAACTGGTTGAACAGTACCGGGGCAGGATTGATAAGCTCAATCATCAAACGGCGGCCTGGCCGTTCGGAATTCATGAAAGATTCGAAGAGGGTGTCACCCTTTTCGAAGGCTGGCTGAAGCGTATACCGGAAAAGGCGATGGAGTATGCAATGAAGATGATTGATTTCATCGTTCTGATTGCGTTGATTCCATTCGTTGCTTTCTATATCCTGAAAGATTTCACCGTTTTAAAAAAAATGGCATGGTATATGACCCCGAAAAAATGGCGCAATCAGGGACGGGCATTCGTTCGTGATGTCGATGCGTCGCTTGGCGGCTATATCCGCGGACAAATCATCGTCTGTGTCGTGATCGGTTTGATTTCCTCGCTGCTCTTCTGGATAGCCGGAATGAAATATCCGCTTCTTTTGGGGGCGATAATCGGAATAACGAATGTCATTCCGTATTTCGGGCCGATTATTGGGGCCATTCCTGCGGTGGTCATCGCCGCGACAATGTCAGTTAAAATGGTGTTGATCATCGCGGTCATCGTGCTTGTCCTTCAATTTCTTGAAGGAAATATCCTGTCGCCGCTAATAGTCGGTAAAAGCCTTCATATGCATCCGCTGTTCATCATGCTTGCATTATTGGCCGGAGGAGAAATAGGCGGTATCGTCGGCATGGTCCTTTCGATTCCCATCTTGGCTGTGTTGAAAGTTTTTGTACTTCATGCCCGCGTTCACTTTAGAAAGAAGCCGCCTCTTATTGACAAATAAAAGTCTTGTGAATATAATCCATAACATAAGATAATTCGTTGAAGGATGAAGTATGCTGAAGTCCATCTAAAGAGAGGGGTCCCCCAGGCTGAAAGGGACTGCCAGGTGAAGAGCAGCAGAAAGCTAGTCCTGAGAGCAGCTAATACCTGCCGTCACGCCGCGTTAAGGCTTTTATGAAGGTGATGGGCCTGGGATGAATTCCTGCGTCCATAATCAGGGTGGTACCGCGAGTCAACTCTCGTCCCTGTTTTTGGGATGGGGGTTTTTTGTGTGCTCAAAATTACATAATTTTTAAAAGGAGGATATATATATGAAGTATTTAACTGGTGCTCAAATCCGCCAAATGTATTTAGACTTTTTTAGTGAAAAAGGACATAACATCGAACCAAGTGCGTCATTGGTTCCTCATGAAGATCCATCATTGCTTTGGATCAATTCCGGGGTGGCGACGTTAAAGAAATATTTTGATGGACGGGTGATTCCTGAAAATCCAAGGATTACGAATGCTCAAAAGGCGATCCGAACAAACGATATTGAAAACGTGGGGAAAACGGCACGTCATCATACGTTTTTCGAAATGCTCGGAAACTTCTCCATTGGTGAATATTTCAAAGAAGAAGCCATCACATGGGCATGGGAATTTTTGACCGATGAAAAATGGATTGGGTTCGACAAAGATAAATTGGCTGTGACGATCCATCCTGAAGATGATGAAGCATTCGAACTTTGGAATAAAAAAATCGGTGTACCTGCTGAAAGGATCATTCGCCTGGAAGAAAACTTCTGGGATATCGGGGAAGGTCCAAGCGGTCCGAATACGGAGATTTTCTATGACCGCGGACCAGCATATGGCGATGATCCGAATGATCCGGAACTATATCCGGGTGGGGAAAATGAACGTCATCTGGAAGTATGGAATCTTGTATTTTCTCAATTCAACCATAATCCGGACGGTTCATACACACCGCTTCCAAAGAAAAATATCGATACAGGGATGGGCCTTGAGCGTATGGCTTCCGTCGTTCAAGATGTGGCGACGAACTATGATACAGATTTATTCATGCCAATCATCCGCGCAGTCGAAGAGATATCCGATGTGAAATATGGTGTTGATACAGAAAAAGATGTGGCATTCAAAGTCATTGCCGACCATATTCGTACGGTAGCCTTTGCAGTAGGTGACGGGGCTCTTCCATCCAACGAAGGCCGAGGTTATGTATTGCGCCGTTTACTTCGCAGAGCGGTTCGATATGCTAAGCAAATCAACATCAACCGACCATTCATGTTCGAGCTTGTGACGGTCGTCGGTGAAATCATGAAAGACTTCTATCCTGAAGTCCTCAAGAATAAAGAATTCATTGCAAAAGTAATCAAAAATGAAGAGGAACGCTTCCATGAAACCCTGAATGATGGACTGTCCATCCTTTCTGAGGTCATTAAAAAGGAAAAGGAAAAAGGCAATACGACCATTCCGGGCAGCGATGCATTCCGTTTATATGACACATATGGTTTCCCGATTGAGTTAACGGAAGAATATGCAGAAGAAGAAGGCATGACGGTCGATCAAGCTGGATTTGAAAAAGAGATGGATGCACAGCGTGAACGTGCACGTTCAGCGCGTCAAGATGTTGATTCCATGCAAATCCAAGGCGGGGTATTGGGCGATATTAAAGTTGAAAGTGAATTTGTCGGATATGATCAAGTTGCTGTCGAAGCCAAAGTTGCGGCCATCATACAAAATGGCGAGCTTGTAACGGAGGCACAAGAAGGAGAAGAAGTTCAAGTGATATTGGACAAGACTCCTTTCTACGCGGAAAGCGGCGGACAAATAGCCGATATAGGAACGATGGCAAGTGAATCGGTGAAGGTCGATGTCCTTGATGTCCAAAAAGCTCCTAATGGCCAAAATCTGCACCGTGTAACAGTTACTGCCGGCACATTAACATCAGATTCCCATATCGTTGCTGCGGTAAATCAAGAAAATCGCATCCATATCACGAAAAACCATACAGCGACGCACCTTCTGCATCAGGCGTTGAAAGATGTGCTTGGTACACATGTCAACCAAGCGGGTTCACTCGTACAGGCTGAGCGCCTTCGCTTCGATTTCTCTCATTTTGGCCAGATAACGGCGGAAGAGATTGAACAAATCGAAACGATTGTAAATGAAAAGATTTGGCAAAGCTTACAAGTGAATACGGACTATAAAAACATCGAAGAAGCCAAGGCTATGGGCGCAATGGCCTTGTTCGGCGAAAAATACGGCAAGATTGTACGTGTCGTTCAAATAGGCGATTACAGCTTGGAACTTTGCGGCGGTGTCCACGTTCCGAATACAGCGGTGATCGGCTTATTCAAAATCGTTTCCGAAAGCGGCATCGGTGCAGGGACTCGCCGTATAGAAGCGGTAACGGGTGCCGGGGCGTACAAATTGATGACCGATCAAATCGGTGTCCTGAAAGATGCGGCTGCTAAATTGAAAACGAACTTGAAAGACGTACCTTCAAGAATTGAAACGGTACTGGCTGAAGTGAAGGATCTTCATCGTGAGAATGAAAGCCTTACTGCAAAATTAAGTAATATTGAAGCAAGCAGCCTTGTTTCTAACGTAAAAGACGTAAATGGTGTTCAAGTATTGGTGGCGAAGGTTCAAGCTACCGACATGAATAATCTGCGTGCCATGGCGGATGATTTGAAACAAAAGCTCGATTCTGTCATTATCGTATTAGGTTCTGCCCAAGGCGATAAAGTCAATTTGATTGCCGGGGTGACCAAGGATTACATCGACCGCGGTTTCCATGCCGGTAAATTGGTCAAAGAAGTTGCTTCCCGTTGCGGCGGCGGCGGTGGCGGACGTCCAGATATGGCCCAAGCCGGCGGAAAAGACCCTGAAAAATTGGACGCAGCACTTAATTTTGTTGAAGAATGGGTCTTATCGATTTCATAATCAATGGAAAGTGTTGTACAATGTAGGTAATAGTGGATTTGGACGCTGAGGAGAGGTGCATGTTAATGAGTTCCTTTGATAAAACGATGAAATTTAATTTTCCCGAAGAACCATTCGAAAGAGATGTACAAGAAGTATTGTCTCAAGTGTATGTTGCACTTCAGGAAAAAGGTTATAACCCGATAAACCAGATTGTCGGTTATCTATTATCTGGTGACCCGGCCTACATCCCGCGCCATATGGATGCTCGAAACATTATTCGTAAGCTTGAACGCGATGAAATCATCGAAGAATTGGTTAAATCGTATCTTAAGAACCATCGAGAGGAATACTAATGCGCACAATGGGACTTGATTTAGGTTCAAAAACCATCGGCGTCGCCCTGAGTGACGCGATGGGCTGGACTGCACAAGGATTGGAAACGATCAAAATTAACGAAGCTGGAAATGACTTCGGCTTTAAACGCCTCAATGAAATAATAAAAGAGCATGATGTTTCTAAAATTGTCCTCGGTTTACCTAAGAACATGAATGGGACTGTTGGACCGCGAGGCGAGATCAGCCAAGATTTCGCTAAACGATTAGAAAACAAATTCAAGCTGCCGGTGTTTCTCTGGGATGAACGGTTGACAACTATGGCGGCTGAACGTGTCCTTCTTGAGGCGGACGTGAGCCGAAGCAAACGCAAGAAAGTCATTGATAAAATGGCAGCTGTCATGATTCTGCAAGGATTCTTGGACAGACAAACAAATTCAATATGAGGTGAATACAAATGGAACACGGCGAAAACAACATTACAGTAGTAGATGAAAACGGAAACGAGCAGCTTTGCGAAATCCTTTTCACATTCGACTCAGATAAATTCAACAAATCTTATGTACTTTACTATCCGATGTCTGCAGAAGATGAAGAGGAAGAAATTGAAATCCACGCTTCATCATTCGTACCGAGCGAAGATAATAAAGATGGTGAACTTACACCGATCGAAACAGAAGAAGAGTGGGATCTTGTCGAAGAAATGTTAAATACATTCCTTGACCAAGAAGAAGCTGAAGAAGAATAAAAGAAAAAAACCGGCCCCTAGAGGTCGGTTTTTTTTTTTGAAAAGAGACTCAATCTAAAATGTAATAACAAAATTGATTGGAGCGGGTGTGCGAGAATCCTGCGGGAAAAGCGTGTCTAAGGAGAC
>NZ_JVPL01000108.1:0-219 GCF_001054655.1 Bacillus sp. 220_BSPC | reverse complement strand
TATGAGTGCCAATGTCCCCCAACCTACAAAATAAGACTGATCCAACTCCTCCACACCTTTCCTTTTCCTTAAATCATTATGGCATTCCTATATGAATATTTCTGTAATTCCCTAAAATGCCAACATATGCAGGAAACATTTTAAGCTGAGTATAATTAAAACAAAGTTTATTGGAGCGGGTGTGCGAGAATCCTGCGGGAAAAGCGTGTCTAAGGAGAC
>NZ_JVPL01000107.1:0-72488 GCF_001054655.1 Bacillus sp. 220_BSPC | reverse complement strand
TTGTCTCAGCAAAAGAGTAGCCGTATTTCGTGAAAAAGCTGCGTAAATCTCCAGATCCTTCATCCGTGAAGTAATGGAAGATTTTTAAAAAAAGAGTGTCCTCCTTATCCTGATTGGCGATGATCAGTATATCCGTATGTTCATTTCCAAGCTGCACATAATTTTTTATATCAGCTGCCACTGTCATTTGGGTGCCAGTTACGCCTTTTGCTTTTAAGTCTGAAATTGCAGCAAGTAGTTCCGGATTAGAGTCAAAAACACCATATACGTTTTTTTCCATGTTTCTCCCCCTCCTTGTTACTCTACTTAAAATAAAATTCCTTTGTCATTATACCTTGCAGCTTTATCAATAAACAAGCAAATAGTCTATGGAGACGAACAAGGGAACCCTCTGCCTAAAGGGTTTTTTTAAAATAAACACGCTGTAGCAAACTCTGCAGTTTTATTAAAAAACGTTGCAGTTGATTTCAGAAATCCGCTCCCTTTCCGCCAACTGTCTGCCAAGCCACTTCAAAAAGCGGCTGCGGTGGCTCGGCTAGCCAGTAATCCGGCAGGAGTGCCGCACATTTCTTCAATCCAATAACGACTACAGTAAGAAAACAAACAAAAACAGCCTTATGCAGGCTGTTTTTGTTGCGTATCACAGATTGTCGGTATTGATGCGATTTTTGATGTATTCATCTTGTAAGCCTTCCTCTTGCTGTCCGCTGGCTGTCGGGCCCGCGGTCCGATCCAGTGATCCTTGAGCGTCCAGGTTTTTGTCAACATCGTCTGCAAACGGGTCGCTTTCCAGTGTTCCTTCATGAATCCCTGGTTTTTGCTTCTTGAATTTTTCTGTGGAATTCCCCCAGATTTCCCTTTCTTGAGCTCGCTTCATATCCAGCTCTTCATTTTCATAGATATTGGCGGAATTTCCGTGAAGCTCTTCGCTTCTTCCTGGCTGTGCTTCCATTTCCCTTGTTTGATAGGCATTCGCGGTTGTTTCCGGGAAAAGGTTCGGGTCCGGATTGTTCACCACCCCTGTTTTAAGCGGATTCTCTGCAGGTGCGTCCGTATCCTCGATGCGATTGGAAGTTATGTTCCCTCGTGCTGTTACGGATTCCGATTCATCTAAAAGAATGAGGAATTTTCCGGCCTCCACTTCATTTATATAAGCGGTCGCTTCACTATCGGCAAGCCCTAACTCACCTAGACGGTTCCTTATATCTTCAGAACCCTCGTTCAGGAAAAAGTGTTTCATTTTATCAATGAAGGATTCCTCGTCAGTGTTAGTAACGACGTCGACATCCGGATCATGCTTTTCATTAACGAAATCCAAATCTTCTTTCTTATCAGCCATTACCGTTATATCCCCTTCATGAACCCCCTTTTCCTTGAGGGATTGTATAGCCTGGATCATTTCTCTTTCCGTATTAAAAACACCATATAATGTTTTTCCCATGCATCTTCCTCCTCCTTTTTCCGATATTTCTTCTTATGTGTATTTATACCCTGATGGGTGCCAATTAAACAAAAAGGTTTGCCTTACCTAAGCTCGAACCTTTAATCAGCCTTTAAAAACCAAAAAGAAACCTGCAGTTTTTAAAACTGCAGGCTATTTCCTTCACTCTTAGAAGCGGTCGGTTCTACGTTCAGTTGCCCTTTTCTCATTCACGATCGATTCATCTGTACTGTCAAGCTGGATATCTTCCTTTTTAAGAGTATCCTGAACTTGTTCCGTTTCTTGTACAGCATGCTTCTTGATGACAATTTCATCGGTGACAACCGGTTTTTTCGAAACTTCCAGTTTTTCTTCAACAACCGGGATTCGTAATGTTTCCCCATCTTCAATGGTTCCGGTTTCCCGATTCGCTTCACGTCCTGAAACCGATCTATGCTCAACTGTCACTTCTTCGTGTTCAACAGGGACATTGATCGTTTTATGCTGTTCATTGACTTCTTTATTAATGACGACTTCTCCTGTCTGAACTCTTTCTTTGTCAATGTTCAGCTGTTCTTCCCGAAGTGTAAGTGTCCTTTCATCTTCTGGCAATTCACGGCCTTGTCCGTTGACTCCATAAACACCTTCTTTATTTAAAGCATCGGTTTTTTCCGTGCCATTATATAGTGGGTTGGTGGAGTTGGTATCAAGCCTTGTACCGGCAGTGTCCATTGTTCCGGTCGTGAATTTATCTCTTGCCGTTCCAAGATGGCCTTCACCTTCTTCAACCAGAACCAGGACTTTTCCATTTTCTACATCAAAGACATGTTCAGCCGCATCACTATTCGAAAGGCCTGCATTCGCCAATCTTGTTGAAAGGTCTGCCGTATCTTCCGGCATGAAGAAACGTGCCACCTTGTCCATAAACGATTCGTCGTTAGGAACATTCGTCATTGTGTGAACATCCGTTTCACGTTGATGGTTCGTGAAATCCAATGTTTCTTCCTTATCTGCGACGACCGTAATATCGTCCCCTTCAAAGCCCTTTGCCTTTAGTGCATTAATTGCTTGGATCACTTCTGCATTTGATTCATATACTCCATACACTGTTTTATTCATTTTACATTCCTCCTTAGGTTTTGTTGTTTCGTTTAGTGGATGCTATATATAAACAATACCCGCCATGTTCCTAAGTAAACGAGGAATCCATATTTCATTTTTGTTATATCATTTACAATTCGTTCTCAGCACAGAACGCATTTTTAATTGAAATCCAAGCTTTACAAGGGTTTCCCCCCAATTTATAAAAATGTAATGTTTAACCAAATCCTGCCATTTCATTTTTTTCATAAACTGCTTGTGATCTTTTTTTTCTTTTATAAAGCCACAGCCTTTATTAGCAGGTCCGCAATATGCACCGCTTTTGTGCATTCCCCCAAGTTTTCCCTCTCGATCCCCAATTGCATTTGCATCAGGCAGCCAGGGTTTGCCGTGACAACAATATCTGCCTGTGTCGATTTAGTGTGCTCCATTTTAGAGTCGAGAATGTTCATGGACATCCCTGATTCAACAATATTATATATCCCAGCTGAGCCGCAGCAGCGATCGGCATCCTTCATTTCCCTGAAATCGATTCCTTCTATTGATTGAAGGAGAATTCGCGGAGCCGAGGAGGTGTTCATCACATTCCGTAAGTGACAGGAATCCTGGAAAGTTACGGATTGAGCTGGCAGTTTCAGGCGAACTTTTTCCTGAAAACGCAAATCAACAAGGATCTGGCTGATATCTTTCAACTTATTTTTAAATGAGATTGCACGGTCGTGCCATTCCGGTTCATCTTGGAGCAGATGATCATAATCTATGAGAAAAGCGCCGCAGCCGCCGGCATTCGTAATGATATAATCAACTTCCTCCGTTTCAAAGGCTTCAATATTACGCTTGGCCAGTTGCTTTGCACCTGCTTTTTCACCACTGTGACCATGCAGCGCCCCGCAACAGGCCTGGGATTTCGGAATCACGATTTCGCAGCCGGCCAGCTGAAGAAGCTTAAGTGTAGCCTTGTTCGTTTCCAAAAACATCGTATCCATCAAGCAGCCGGAAAAGAAAGCCACCTTTTTGAGGGGGGTTCCGATAGCAGGCAGTTCGGTTGGCCGATTTTTCATTTCTGATTTTTTCGGGACTTTCGGCAGCACTTTTTCCATGGCTGCCAAATTATCCGGAAGCATGTTGAGGACTCCCGTTTTACGGGCCATGTATTGAAGGCCTGATTTCTGATAGAAGCCAAGCAAACTTGTCATGGTCTGCATTCGCTCCTGGTGCGGGAATAGTCCACTAAAAACGGCCTTGCGGATCGTTTTTACAGGGAAGCTGTGTTTTTTATTCTGATGGATGATATCCCTTGCTTCCTCAAGAAGATGTCCGTATTTCACACCAGAAGGGCACACAGGTTCACAAGCCCTGCAGCCGAGGCAAAGACTCAACGACCGTTCTACATCCCTATCTGGCTCAATCACGCCATCGGCCACCGCTTTCATAAGTGCAATCCGGCCCCTTGGTGAATGGGATTCCTTCAGCCCCGATTCTATGTATGTCGGGCAATGGGGTAAGCAAAAGCCGCAGCGCATACAATTCAACATTTCATCTTCATTCATTTTTTCCGCGAATTGAATGGCAATGGTTTCCCTTTCCTGAACTGTCGTCATGTAGAAACCACCACCCTTTTCCTGGTTTCCTTGGCAAATACTTTGCCGGGATTCATGATGCTATTGGGATCGAAAGCCTGTTTAATCGCCCTCATGGCATCAATCCCTTCTTTCTTCAGCTTCCATTCAAGATACGGGGCCTTCATCGCTCCTACACCATGTTCACCGGTTATCGTCCCGCCAAGGTCGATAGCCGCGGCAAAAATGTCGGCAAAAGCGAGCTCCACCCTCTCCATTTCCTCATGATCACGAGCGTCGGTAATGCATGTCGGATGGAGGTTCCCATCCCCAGCATGACCGAACGTGCAAATGTCCACGTTATGCTTGTCAGCGATCTCATTAATCGCTCTAACCATTTTGGCAATTTCCGAGCGAGGAACGGTGGCATCTTCCAAAATGGTCGTCGGCTTGAGGCGTGCCAATGCGGAAAGTGCTGTCCGTCTTGCCGTTTTCAAGGCGACAGCGTCAGATTCAGTTTCGGCAATTTCCACGGAAACCGCCTTTTCCTCCAGACAGATATCGGCCATTCTTTTCATATCACGTTCCACCACTTCAGGCGGTCCATCCTGTTCAATCAGCAGGACGGCTTCCACATTGGTAGGTAAACCGATTTTCGCAAAGTCCTCAACCACGATCAACGTCGGCCGATCCAGAAATTCCAATGTCACAGGAATGATCTTATTTGAAATGATCTTGGCCACTGACTGGGCTGCAGCATCCAGGTCTTGATATAAGGCAAGCATCGTCTTAGTCGTTTCCGGCATTGGAATCAGCTTTAAGGTCGCTTCCGTAACGATGCCCAAGGTCCCTTCCGATCCGACAAAAAGTTTCGTTAAATCATAACCGGCTACATCTTTGGCAAGCTTGCCCCCTGTTCGAATGATGTCCCCATTTGGAAGGACCACTTCAAGCCCGATGACATAATCACGGGTGACTCCATACTTTAAGCCTCGCAGTCCACCAGAATTCTCATTAATATTGCCGCCAATCGTGGAGATTTTCATCGAACTTGGATCCGGCGGATAAAACAATCCCTTCTCTTCAACTGCTGAAATCAAGTCCAAAGTGATGAGCCCAGGCTGTACGGTCGCCGTTAAGTTCTCCTCATCTATTTCAAGTAATGAATTCATTCGATTGAATAAAAGGACAAGCCCCCCCTCTGTCGGGCATGTGCCTCCGCTTAAATTCGTCCCAGACCCGCGTGGAACGATCGGAACATTGTATTCGTTGCAAACTTTGACGATGGCTGCGACTTCAGCTGTGCTGCCCGGTTTGATGACAGCATCCGGCATCGCTTGAAACCCAGGCGTTGCATCATATGAATAGACTAGACATTCCACTTTCGAGTCATCGTAATTCTCCTGACCGACGATGGTAAGAAGCAGCTGCTTAACCTGCTTTGTTAACATGTACATCCTCCTCATATAAACATAGGAAATTCTAGATTTTTAATATGATGTAAGTATAAGAAAAAAACACTCGGCCTTCTATGTATGAACATATAAAGTTTTGAGCTTTACATAGAATTAATTTGTATGTTTATCCAATACACTTACTGCTAAATACATCGTGACTAAATCGGCTAGCTTCCTAGGATTCAGCCGGGTCAAATCCTCTATGCGCTTGAGCCTGTAATGGAGGGTATTAATATGGATATGCAGGGCTCTAGCCGTCTCTTTTAAAGATAGATCACATGCAAAATACATGGTAAGGGTTTTAAGCAGCTCCTCATTAGGAAGCAACTCCTGAATCGTCCGGGATAAATATTCCTGTCTTGTTTCAGCGGTAACTTCATCAAGCAGGACCTCAAGTTTCAAGTCCTCGTCAAATATGATACCTGATGAAGAAGACGCGATTTTCAAGGAACGTTCCGCTTTAAAAAACGCTGGCCTGAAAGCGGATCCTGATGCACGTGAACTAACTCCTGCACACACTTTATAACCCGAACTCTCTTCCAGCTTTTTTTGCAGTTTACTTAGTTTCATATATTGCTGGTTTTTTGAACCGATGAAATCGGCCATTGAAAGAATGACGAACCGGTTCCTCCCCCAACGTACTGCGATGTCATTGGGATGCTGCTGTCTTATGAATATCTGAAGCGTTCTCCATACATGAGGTTCAATGATTTCCTCCGTCTTGAATTCACCAAGGGTGATGATCCGGTCCGCATGAACATCGACCCCAAGTAACTTGGCCTTCTGAAGGAAGTGCTCATTGAACGTCTGCAGCTGATGCCATTCAAACACAAAGAATTCCATCAGACGTGATTGGGATTCTGATTGTTCAATATGATAGCTTTCCTGAATGAACATCTCCGTCATCTTTTTTAATAGTTCCGCATAAGGGGAAACATGTTTGGGGTCACCTGTAATTCCAATGACACAAACGGCTTCCTGATTAAAGAAAATAGGCAGGTTTATCCCTGCCTTCACTCCTTTCCAACTTCGTTCATCCTGTTTATTGATGATCAATTTCTCACGATTGTTGAAAGCGTGGATGGCTCCTTCATGAAAAGATCCAATACGGCTGCCATCGGTGCTGGCGATAATCATGCCAGCATGATCAATAATGATGATCTCCTCATCAATCAGTTTTCGAACCTCATGCACCAATTTTCCTGCAACAGCTGCCAATTGCATGATATGTCCTCCTTTTTTGAATGGACTTGAAAATATTTCGAGGCTCCCCGATGAAAAAGGGAGCCTCATTCTACTTATGGAATCATCCAGGAAAGGACGCCATTTTGCAAGAAGGTAATCACACAAACAAGCAGCAATAAAAATAAGCTATGTTTAAGCGTGAATCTCAATAATTCCGATTCCCTGCCCGCCAATCCTACGGCAGCACAAGCTATCGCTATCGATTGGGGGGAAATCATCTTTCCGGTGACCCCTCCGGAAGAGTTCGCCGCCAGTGCCAGGACCGGTTCCATCCCCACTTTAAGCGCAGTCACTTTCTGCAGACTGCCAAATAAGAGGTTGGCTGATGTATCCGATCCGGTAATGAACACACCCAGCCAGCCGAGAACAGGTGCGAAGAAAGGAAATAAATCACCCGATTTTGCCAGGGTCATCCCTAATGTTGTCGACATGCCTGAAGCATTCGTCACATAAGCAAAAGCGACCACGGTAGAAATCATCAAGATTGGTTTGGCCAACTCTTTCATCGCTTCAACAAAGGTGCCATAAAAGTCTTTTGCAGACATGCGTGCGATGAACTTCGTTACGATGGCAGCCAGTAAAATGGCCGTCCCGGCCGCTCCGAGCAATTCTATTTTATAGAAAGCCGCAATCGGCAATCCATTGCTTCCGATTATCTCATTATGCAGACCTGGCACTTCGATTTGGAAGGTTAATAGTTTCCCGATTTCATTGATTCCGCCAAGCAGCACATTGTTGCCTTCATAATGTCCGGATAGTGCCGGCTTTATTGGGTTCATCCCCCATATTGTGATGAAAAGCGTTAACAGAAGGAATGGTGACCAAGCATGGAATATCTGCCATTTCGTGTATTTTGTTTCCGTTTCGGCTGTATATAATGGTTCGACAGCAGCTGCCGTTTCCTCTGATGCAAAGCGAAAGATCGTTTTAGGTTTCCAGAATTTAAGGAAAATCGCCAAAGCAAACAGTGACACTAACGCGGATAGGATGTCGGGTAATTCGGGCCCAAGAAAATTCGAACTTAAGTATTGTGTGATGGCAAAGGAAATTCCGGAAACCAAAATTGCCGGCAAGACCTCAAGCGACCTCTTCCACCCAGTCATGATTAAAATGAGATAAAGCGGAATGAAAGCCGAAAGGAATGGCAATTGGCGGCCGACCATTTTGGAAATCTCCATGGCGGCTATGCCAGTGGGGCCTTCCATGGCGATGATCGGTATTCCAACCGCCCCGAATGCTACCGGAGCGGTATTCGCGATCAAACAAATCCCGGCTGCATATAGCGGGTTAAAGCCGAGAGCGACTAAAAGCGCGGCTGAAATGGCGACCGGTGCTCCAAATCCCGCAGCACCTTCTAAAAAGGCCCCGAAAGAAAATGCCACCAATAATGCCTGGAGGCGCCGATCTTCCGTAAGCGAAAGCACAGAAGAACGAATGATATTGAATTGTCCGCTTTTAACAGTCATCTTGTACAAAAATACGGAAGTGATGATTATCCATCCGATTGGGAGCAGCCCATATACGCCTCCTTGTGAAGCGGACATCACTGCTTTTCCTGCAGGCATCCCATATATCAATACAGCCACTGCAAGAGCTACAAGCAACGTGGTTATACCTGCCATGTAACCTTTCATGCGTTTGATGGTAAGCGCCCAGAAAAAGTAAAGAATTGGAATGAGTGCGGCAAGAGATGATAAAACTAAATTATCGGTGATCGGCGTAAAGTTTTGTGTCCATGTCATTCATTTCGACTCCTTTTTCAATAAATTTTTTAAAAAATTCAGAAATTAAACGCTAATTGAAACCCCTTACATATTTAAATATTCAAAGTCATCAGATGACTTGATGAGTACTCATTTAAATTAAATGATTGAAAATATAAAATCAAGATTTTTTTTATTTTTTGTTGATTTTTTAACGCTTCTGGAAGTGTCAAAGATCATTTGTGTTATATAATATTAACTAGAGAAACTCATAGAAAATAGAGGTGCTACTACTTGGTATATAAAAAAATAAAGCCGAAAAAAATTTATGAAGAAGTCAGCGATGAACTTTATGAAATGATTCGGTCAGGCAGCCTGAAACCAGGTGAACAATTGGATTCCATTCAGCAGCTTGCGGAAAATTTCCAAGTCGGGCGCCCGGCCATCCGCGAAGCATTAAGTGCATTGAGTTCAATGGGTCTTATTGAAATAAAACAAGGTGAAGGAACATTCGTCAAAACCTTCGACCCTGCCATCATGAACCACCCATTGTCTGCCGCCCTTTTGATGGATCAAGACAATATCAAGCATTTACTGGAAGTTCGGAAAATCCTTGAGTCCGGTACGGCAGAAGTGGCAGCGAAGAAGAGGACGGAAGAAAACCTTATCGAACTCAAGGACATGCTTTTTAATATGGACAAGGTCTCGGATGATGAAGAGCTAAGTGATAAAGCGGATATCTCCTTCCATGTTGCCGTGGCAAACGCATCACAAAATGAGCTGCTGATTACATTGATGAACCATGTTTCAGAATTAATGACGGAAAAGATGCGTGATATCCGCCGGGTTGCGCTTTATTCCGAAGAGATGACACTCAAGCAGCTTTACCAGCAGCATGTCAGGATATATGACGCAATCGTGGCACAGGATGAAGACGGAGCCCGCAGTGCCATGCTGTTTCATCTTCAAAGCGTCGAGGAATCGC
Source organism: Bacillus sp. 220_BSPC (assembly GCF_001054655.1). Lineage (NCBI taxonomy): Bacteria > Bacillati > Bacillota > Bacilli > Caryophanales > Bacillaceae > Bacillus > Bacillus sp. 220_BSPC. The sequence goes on along the minus strand of NZ_JVPL01000107.1, from coordinate 63,018 downwards.
TGGACCGGGTCATCCAAAAAAATCAGCATAAGAATCATTGACATTCCTTTAAATTTCAAAAATACCCTATACAAAAAAGGATTAAATTGATATATTATTTTGAAAACGATTACTTCATTTAAAAAATCTTGGAAATTGGTATCTTCACTTAGCCATTTCCTTTTTCCATTTTCTAGTCATCAGATGACCTGTTAACCTATTTTGAAAAAGGAGGAGTTCAGATTGAAAGTTACTCTCTTTGCAACATGTTTAGTGGATTTGTTTCAATCCAATGTCGGCAAAGCGACAGTGGAGCTACTCGAGAGATTAGGCTGTGAGATCGATTTCCCGGAGTCCCAGATATGCTGCGGACAGCCGGCATATAATAGCGGATATACGAAGGAATCGAAGGAAGCCATGAAAAAGATGATTAAAACGTTCGCGGATGCTGAATACATCGTAACCCCTTCCGGTTCCTGTGCAGCAATGTTCAAGGAATATCCGGTTCTTTTCAAAGGCGATCCCGTATGGGAAAGGAAAGCGGCATCATTAGCTGCTAAAACATATGAATTGTCCCAATTCATCGTGGATGTCTTAAAAGTGACCGACGTCGGGGCGACCCTCAAGGGAAAGGCCACTTATCATACTTCATGCCATATGACACGGCTGCTTAAGGTGAAGGAAGCCCCTGCCATTTTATTAAGCCATGTCAGGGGACTGGAAATGACACCACTTCCGGATGCCCAAAACTGCTGCGGGTTCGGGGGGACCTTTTCGGTTAAGATGGGTGACATTTCCGGGCAAATGGTCGAGGAGAAGGTATGCAATATTGAAGCTACCGGTGCCGACTTTTTAATCGGCGGGGATGCAGGATGTTTGATGAATATCGGCGGACGGATCCAAAGGAAGGGGCAACCGGTGAAAGTCCTTCACATTGCGGAAGTCCTGAATAGCATTTAAAGAAAGCGAGGAGGGAAAAACTAATGGCTATGAAAACCAGCTCTGCCAAATTTAAAGACCGGGTGGATGAAGGAATACATAATGACTTTATGCGATTGGCCGTATCCAGTGCCCAAGAACGATTACACGGACGGCGGCTGACTGCCGTTGATGAATTGGGAAGCTGGGAGGATTGGCGATCCCTTGGGGAAGAAATCCGGCAGCATGTGCTCAGTAACCTTGATTTCTATTTGCACCAGCTTGCCGAAAACGTTTCGAAAAGGGGCGGTCATGTCTTTTTCGCTGAAACCGCTGAACAAGCAAGCGGCTACATTAAGGATGTCATTGTAAAAAAGAATGCCAAAAAGGTCGTGAAATCCAAATCGATGGTCACGGAAGAGATCAATTTGAATGCAACTCTTGAGGCAGTTGGCCTCGATGTCGTTGAAACGGACCTTGGAGAATACATTTTACAAGTGGATGATCATGATCCCCCTTCCCATATCGTCGCACCTGCGCTCCATAAAAATAAAGAGCAGATCAGGGATGTTTTTAAAGAAAAGCTTGCCTATACGCAAACCGAAAAACCGGAGGAGCTTACCGCCCATGTGCGGGGCATTCTGCGGAAAGATTTCTTAAGCGCCGATGTGGGCATTACCGGCTGTAATTTTGCGATTGCGGAAACGGGCTCGATCGGACTGGTGACGAATGAAGGAAATGCCGATTTGGTCACTGCCCTCCCAAAAACGCAAATCACCGTGATGGGAATGGAACGGCTTGTACCTACATTCGATGAATTCGAAGTCCTTGTCAGCTTATTGACAAGAAGCGCTGTCGGCCAAAGATTGACCAGTTACATCACCGCACTTACCGGTCCGCGTGATGAAGGCGATGCAGACGGACCCGAGGAGTTTCACCTTGTTATCGTAGATAATGGCCGCTCCTCCATCTTAGGGACTGAGTTTCAATCCGTTCTTCAATGCATTCGCTGTGCTGCCTGTATAAATGTCTGTCCGGTCTATCGCCAGGTTGGCGGTCATTCATATGGTTCAATATACCCCGGACCAATCGGTGCTGTGCTTTCACCTTTACTCGGAGGATATGATGATTTCAAGGAACTGCCATATGCCTCCACTCTTTGTGCAGCCTGTACGGATGCCTGTCCGGTTAAGATTCCTCTCCATGATTTACTGAGGAAGCATCGGGAAGTCATCGTTGAAAAGGAAAAAATGGCGCCGTTTTCAGAAAAGATGGCCATGAAGGCCTTCGGAATTGGTGCGGCATCGCCTATGCTTTATAAGTTCGGCTCCAAAATGGCCCCATCAGCGATGTCACCTTTTAAAACCGGGGATATCATCTCGAAAGGACCGGGACCGCTCAAAACTTGGACAGAAAGCCGCGAGTTCCCTGCTCCAACGAAAGAGAGCTTTCGGGACTGGTTCAAAAATCGGGAAAAAGGAGGGAAACCATCATGAATGGAACCATCCATAATGAAGGGACCTTTTTAAACAATATAGCCAAAAACCTGGGAAGGGCTCCTATTACGAAAGGCATCTCCGTTCCGGAATGGAAGCATGCCCCCCAAAAAGAAGTTTTGAAACATGCGACACAAAATGATCTTGTCGCGGAATTGAAGGAGCAATGTAAACGGGTGCATACTCCATTTCACGTTACCGACTCCAAGCAAGTGGTGAATTGCTTAACACAAGTGATCGAGGAACTTGGAAACGGACCCGTGATCATCCCTAAGGACGATCGATTTACCGAGTATGGGTTAGAGGATATCTTAAAGGAAAATGATGTCCATATATGGGATCACCAAGCCGGGAATGAAAATATCGAAAAAGCAGAAAGAGCTAACATCGGAATCACTTTCAGTGAGATGACACTAGCAGAATCAGCGACCGTCGTCTTGTTCAGCGACAAGGACCACGGCCGTTCCATCAGCTTCCTTCCTTCCTGCCATGTTTCCATCATTCCAAAAAGCACCATCGTTCCGCGAATGACCCAGGCTGCTGCGGCCATCCGTTCAAAGGTTACCCGGGGCGAAGTCGTTCCTCCCTGCATCAATTTCATAACAGGGCCGAGCAATTCGGCTGATATCGAAATGGACCTTGTCGTCGGCGTCCATGGACCCATCAAAGCCGTCTATATTATCGTCGAAGACAAGTAGAAATAAGAAAAAGAAAATGGAGAGGACCTAAATTAGGCCTCTCCATTTTTAACTTACTATATTACTCGTAAATGATCCGATCAACCGCTTCGCGATCGAGTCGTTTAATCACTTCGACAATGAGCTTAACTGCATTCTCATAATCATCCCTGTGAAGCATTGCTGCGTGTGAATGAATGTAGCGTGTGGCAATCGTGATCGCCAGAGCGGGAACACCATTTGCCGTTAAATGGATGGAGCCGGCATCCGTCCCGCCGCCCGGAATCGATTCGTATTGATAAGGAATATTCATTTCATCAGCTGTGTCGGTGACGAAATCGCGTAATCCCTTATGTGCCACCATCGATGAATCATAGATGACGATTTGCGGGCCTTCCCCCATCTTGCTCATCGCTTCTTTTTCGGAAATCCCCGGTGTATCACCAGCAATGCCGACATCGACGGCAAAACCGATATCCGGCTGAATTTTGAATGTGGATGTCTTGGAGCCACGCAGGCCGACCTCTTCTTGCACTGCGCCAATTCCATAAACTACGTTAGGATGGTCGCTGTCTTTCAGCTGTTTAAGCACATCAATGGCGATTGCACAGCCAATTCGATTGTCCCAGGCTTTGGCGAGCAGCATCTTTTCATTATTCATAACCGTGAATTCAAAATATGGCACAACCATATCCCCTGGCTTGACGCCCCATTCCTTAACCTCTTCTTTACTGGATGCACCAATATCAATAAACATATCCTTAATATCAATCGGCTTCTTCCGCGCCTCCGCTGACAGGATATGTGGCGGCTTGGAACCGATAATGCCCGTTATATCACCTTTACCTGTAACGATCGTCACGCGCTGGGCCAGCATTACCTGTGACCACCAGCCCCCTACCGGCTGAAAACGCAAAAATCCTTTATCATCAATTTGGGTGATCATGAAACCGACTTCGTCCATATGCCCGGTAACGACGATTTTCGGTCCGTTTTCATCCCCCGTTTTCTTGGCAATCAAACTTCCCAGGCCATCTGTCGATATTTCATCCGCAAATGGTGTTATGTATTCGGTCATCACTTTTCTTACTTCACTTTCATTTCCTGCAATGCCTTTAGCATCCGTTAAGGCAGCAAGCATCTTTAACGTTTCATCCAATTGAGCCATTCCCTTACCTCCTTATAACTTACATTACAAGAATAATTATACAGACAAACGATTTCATAAACAATCAGTAGCCTTGCTTTTGCCTTTCGTAGTTCACTTCATTTTTGCTTACATATGCTTTTTCCACATCCGCTGCCGAGAATCCGAGCAACTCCCCCAAATGTAAATAAGCAGTAAAAACCTTTTGGTAAGATGACTCTGTCAACTGTGTGCGAAATTCACTGATGTAGCCGTAAATGGCAGTAAATTGAACCGTCAAATCCTCCTGATTCATCTTTAGGGCAGATGGAGCTTCCGGTACGAATCCCCGTTCGATCCCGAGTGACAAAATGAAATGAATGCCATCCACGTATTCAGCCAAAATCGTTTCTTTATCAGAGGGTCCTTTAAGACTCCAGAATTTAAAACATCTTGTTTCATTGGCAAGCTCTCCAAGCTCCACTAAAAGAGCAAGTATCTTCCGTTCCACCAAGTCTTCCGCACCCAAATCATGCTTGGATTGTATATGCTCATCCAAAGCTGCCTGCATTTCCATTAATTTACTTATATTCATTTTCATCACTTCTTTCCTTCGTCTTCCCCTAAATTATATCAAATAAATGAAACTTATTAAAAACCCATACGTAAATGAAAGGGAATCACTCTGTTTAAGGAGGTAGCTCCATGGTATTGATCATGCGGTTCATTCTTTTGGCTCTCATCATTTTCTTAATTTATACAGTCATTAAATACCTATTTAATCCGAAAAGAAAATTAGAGCTGGCACATGAACAGAAAAAATTCTTTCTGCTCGACGATACAGCCAATATACGAAAGAATTTTTTATTGACGTACAACGGGGTGATGTTTGAAGGGGAAAAGTATTTAGGGACGACGGAACGCTCCTTCGAGGTCATCTCCATCTTCATATGGCCTAAAAAAGTGGCAGGCCTGAAAGGCTTGAAGCGAAATGACTTCTTAAAAATCGAGGCAGCCATAAAAAAACAATATCCTGATGCCGTTATTGATTGGAAGAGCCCAGTCAAGGAGTTCTTACAAAATTGAAAAAAATCACACATAATGAAGAGCCTTGAGGAAAATGGACTCAAGGCTCTATATTAATCATCTGAACGAAAAAATTCCTTCCAGGGGACGACCGTCTGCTTCTCTCTCAATAAATAGATCAATAAGGTTAAGGATAATAAAATGATGACGATCAGCGTGGGACTGAAATCTGCAATATAGTGGCCAAAAACCGTGTATACGAATGCTACAGGAAGATTGGTCATGAAGGATAGGTAAAAATAATTTTTCAGTCCTTTATTGGATTCCAATAAACAAAGCGACAGTAAATAAAAGTGTATGAATGGTATTAGCCTGAGTACTGCAATTTGCCGGCTGTTGAGCTTTCGGTTTCCAAACAGCTTATTCTTAAGCCTCAGCAGCCTATCCTTTGTTTTCGGAAATTTGCCTATCACGAAATAAAAGGCCAGGCTGGACAGCGTCAAACCGATTACCGAATAGATGGTTCCAAAAGCTGCCCCGAATAAAACTCCTCCAGACATGCAAACCACAATGACGGGAATGAATAAAAATTGCCTTAATAAATGAAAAGTGATAAAAATCAACGGTGCAAACACGCTTCCAGATTGAACGTAGCTCATCACAAGTGTCAGTTTATCATTCATGCTCTCCCTCCAGCTACTCTTTGCTGCTTCTACAAGCATATACACTATACCGGCTACATATTACAATTGAATGAATAACTTAATCAATAAGCCTATCTGAAGAATCATCAATATAGGCAGGCCCCACTTAAAAGCGGCATGCTTCGTCTTATGGCGGAATTGCTTCATCCCCAAAAAGGATCCAGTCCCTCCTCCTATGACTGCCCAAAACCAAAGTGTCTTTTCACTGATCCTGTACTCCCCATTACGCGCTTTCCTTTTATCGATTCCCATTAAGGCAAAGCCGATGATGTTCGTGATGATCATATAAGCAGCAATGAACCATACTCCTTGCATTCCCATTCCCTCCTTTAAATATGTAAAAAGCCACCCTCTTGAAAAGAGAGTGGCTGTATCAGTCAGACTTATTTGTCTAATTGTTGTTTAGCAGCAGTTGCTAATTGAGCAAAAGCTTGTTCGTCAGCAACAGCAAGATCAGCAAGCATTTTGCGGTTCACTTCGATACCAGCAAGCTTTAGGCCATGCATTAAACGGCTGTAAGAAAGACCGTTGATGCGTGCTGCAGCGTTGATACGAGTGATCCAAAGTTTGCGGAAATCACGTTTCTTTTGACGACGGTCACGGAAAGCATAGTTTCCTGACTTCATTACTTGTTGGTTAGCTACTTTGAAAAGAATATGTTTCGCGCCATAGTAACCTTTAGCTAATTTTATTACCTTTTTACGACGTTTGCGAGTAACAGTACCGCCTTTTACACGTGGCATGTTATTTCCCTCCTATTTAACTCGATAAATCGAACTTATTTAATGTTGTCTAGCATATGACGAATACGTTTGAAGTCACCTTTGCTTACAAGGCTAGCTTTGCGAAGCTTACGCTTTTGCTTAGTAGATTTGTTAGCAAATAAATGGCTTGTGTAAGCGTTAGAACGCTTAAGTTTGCCGGATCCAGTCTTTTTGAAACGTTTAGCAGATCCGCGGTGAGTTTTCATTTTAGGCATAAGGTATTCCTCCTCATTACAAATTACTTTACAATTACTTTTCGTTTTTCGGTGCTAAGATAATGAACATGCTGCGCCCGTCCATTTTTGGGTGTTGCTCGATTGTAGCCACTTCTTTACATGCTTCAGAAAAACGAACGAGTACACGTTGACCAATTTCCTTATGCGTAATGGCACGTCCTTTGAATCGGATAGAAGCTTTTACTTTATCGCCTTTTTCAAGGAATTTAATACCGTTGCGAAGCTTCGTATTGAAATCATGCTCTTCAATCGTCGGGCTCAAACGAACCTCTTTCAGACTGATGACTTTTTGATTTTTACGTGCTTCCTTGTCTTTCTTTTGCTGCTCGAAGCGGTGTTTTCCGTAGTCCATGATCCGGGCTACCGGAGGCTTTGCATTTGCAGCAACTAAAACTAGATCAAGATTTACACGAGCGGCAATTTCCAATGCTTCGAATTTCGTTTTAATTCCAAGTTGTTCTCCGTTTTGGTCAATAAGACGAACTTCACGGGCTCGGATGCCCTCGTTTACCATCGCGTCTTTACTAATAGTTAGCCACCTCCAAAGATATTGGCGAATACGAATATTTGAATAAATTCGGTCACGCTCACAACTCGCTTACAGGATATAATCATAATAAAAAAGTGTGGATGCATGTTGCACCCACACTGATAGACTCATTCAGAAAGATCCAAATAATCAAATCATGACCTGTTAACTGCATTGTTTGCGTCAACCAGGTGAGAAGCGGGTGCTTCTTCTTTTCCTCAAACACGTATTCAATTCACTTTAGAAATATATCATAAACACTGATGACTTGTCAAATGCTAATTTATTCGTTTTTCACAACAAAATTAATATTAGCAGACATTCAGTTATTTGACAATACGTTTTTTTAAAGTAATTTGGACAAAAAATATTCATCATGATACTTTCCATCAAAAAACAGTGATTCCCGCTTTATTCCTTCCTTTTCGAACCCCATCTTTCGATATAAGGAAAGCGCAGGGGCGTTGTTTGCAATCACGGACAATTCCAGGCGCCGTATTTCGTTTGTCCGTGCATGCTCCTCCATTTTCTGAAATAGCTTCGGACCGATGCCTTTTCCTCTATCCTGTTCATGGATGCCGATGACGATTTTGGCGGAATGCCTCGTTCGGCCCATTTGATTGCCCAATAAGATTAGGTAACCATTCAACTCATTGCCGCTAGCAGAAACGAGGACAATGGAAGGGGGATTTTTTTCGATTTGCTCCAATTGCTTTTCCATTTGTTTCGCCGTAGCTTTTCTTTCCCCAGGGTTAAACAGCATATACCCGGAATCTTCTACATGATTGATCAGAGCAGCCAAGTTACCCGCGTCTTTCCTTGAAGCCTTTCTAATCTCCATTTATCCCCATTCCCCCTTTAGTTACAGTCCATACTGGCCAAAGCCATCCAAAGTTAAGAGTCTTCTTTCGCCTTTTTCTTTTTCTCAATGGCGTCCCAAGAAAATAGCGCTATCCAAAAAAACAGGACCGGGACGATGGCATATTGTCGATAACCATCCAATAACAATAAGATGATGATGACAAGGAATGTCGGTCCGAATAGATAAGTAAATTTCTTTTTCATGCTGCCCCTCCTTTTCATTGCTGTACATATTTTCACATGATGTTTTCATCATGCCATAATTAAAAAGAGGGACACAACTATATGTGCCCCTCTTTTTGCTGTTAACGGCTCACTTCTGCCTTAATCGCTGAAACGAAATCTTCAAAAGCGATCGTTTCGGATTTTTGTTCACCGTATTTACGTACATTCACGCTGCCTTCTTTGGCTTCATTATCTCCAACGACCAGCATATACGGGATTTTTTGCATTTGCGCTTCACGGATTTTGTAACCGATTTTCTCGTCACGTGTATCCAGGTCGACACGAATGCCTTGCGCTTTAAGTTTTTCCTGTACTTCTTTCGCATAATCCAAGTGCACTTCAGGTGAGACCGGGATCACTTGTGCTTGGATAGGTGCAAGCCAAGTCGGGAATGCCCCCTTGTATTCTTCAATCAAGTAAGCGACAAAACGTTCCATTGTGGAAACGACGCCGCGGTGGATAACAACCGGACGGTGCTGCTTGCCGTCCTCACCGACATAATTAAGGTCAAAACGTTCAGGAAGCAAGAAATCAAGCTGAACAGTGGAAAGCGTTTCATCCTTCCCTAAGGCAGTACGCACCTGAACATCAAGCTTAGGACCGTAGAATGCCGCTTCACCTTCCGCTTCAAAGTAATCAAGACCAAGCTCATCCATGGCGCCTTTTAACATGCTTTGCGCTTTTTCCCACATGTCATCATCATCGAAGTATTTTTCTGTATCCTGAGGATCGCGATAAGACAGACGGAATGAATAATCCTTGATATCGAAATCTTTATATACTTCCAGAACAAGGTTCACAACGCGCTTGAACTCTTCTTTGATTTGGTCGGGGCGGACGAAAATGTGCGCATCATTCAATGTCATCCCACGTACACGCTGAAGGCCTGAAAGGGCACCTGACATTTCATAGCGGTGCATCAAGCCCAGCTCGGCTATCCGGATTGGCAGTTCGCGGTAGCTGTGGATGCTGTTTTTATAGACCATCATGTGATGCGGACAGTTCATCGGACGCAGTACAAGCTGTTCGTTTTCCATCTCCATGACCGGGAACATGCCGTCCTGGTAATGATCCCAGTGTCCGGATGTTTTATAAAGGTCCACGCTTCCCATTACAGGTGTGTAGACATGGTCATAGCCTAAACGTTCTTCCTTATCGACGATATATCTTTCGATTGTACGGCGAATTGTCGCGCCTTTTGGCAACCACATCGGCAGCCCTTGCCCCACTTTCTGTGAGCTCATGAACAAGTTCAATTCTTTGCCGATTTTACGATGGTCACGTTCCTTGGCTTCCTCAAGGAGACGCAGGTGTTCGGCCAAATCTTCTTTTTTATAGAAAGCCGTACCGTAAATGCGTTGAAGCATTTTGTTTTTGCTATCGCCTCTCCAGTATGCTCCAGCGATGCTCAATAGCTTGAATTCTTTGATTTTCCCAGTTGATGGAACATGAATTCCACGACAAAGGTCAAAGAATTCCCCTTGCTCATAAAGTGTTACCTGCTGATCGGCAGGAATCGCATCGATCAACTCCAATTTATACTCGTCGCCGATTTCTTTAAAACGGGAAATCGCTTCATCCCGACTCACTTCGATGCGGGAGATTGCCAAGTTTTCGTTGACGATTTTTTTCATTTCTTTTTCAATCAATGGAAGGTCTTCGGGAGTCAATGATTCCTCCAGATCCATATCATAGTAAAAGCCGCCCTCAATGACTGGCCCTACGCCGAATTTAGCGTTTTTGTACAAACGTTTGATCGCTTGTGCCATCAAGTGCGCTGTACTGTGACGCAATACTTCAAGAGCATCCGCTGCGTCCTGTGTGACGATTTCGATTGTACCATCTTGTTCAATCGGACGTTTTAAATCATATAATTCACCATTGAATTTTCCGGCAATGGATTTTTTCCTTAAACCAGGACTGATGGATGCAGCGATGTCTTCAGTTGTTGTGCCTTTAGCAAACTCCTTGACCGCTCCGTCAGGAAAAGATATTTTCAGTAGTTCTGACATTCAGTTTCACTCCTTCTTATTTGTTCGAACAAATTACAGGTTTTTGATTCCATTACAACACAAAAAAGCCCGCCCCTGTATAAAACAGGGACGAGCTTAGTAATAAATATCATTAACCCGCGGTTCCACCCTCGTTCCAGCTTGCTTTTCACGGCAAAATGGCACTTGTAACTTGGTAACGGCAGCTTCCCGTCAGCTCATATTCGCAGAATGACTGCTTTCCGAGCCGAAGTTTAAAGGTGGTAAGTGTTCCATGCGAATAGGAAGCTTACAGCCTGTTGGCTTCCCTCTCTGATAATCGGCGACTAGAATACCCTTGTCCTCATCATAACTTTTAGTTTTTTAATAGTATGTAGGAAATTATAATTTGTTATACGGTGAAAATCAAGGTTAATTTTCTTTTTTCCACGAAAGTTCATTCAACTGCATAGAAAATGACGAAAGTGGCAAGATAGTCGCCCGTTCTTCGAAAATCCTTGAAATGGTCTGGATGAGCCCCTCTTCCTTGTCATCGGTATAGATGCACAAGTTTTCAGGAGCAATCGATAAAAGCGGGGCAAGTATCACCGTATCGAGAAAAAGAGAGCTTTTGGCAAGAAGCCTCCTGTCGATCATACTATTGATTTTTGGACGGTCGAGTTTGCTGAATTTCTGATCATAGAAGTGAAAACCATCCCGGTTGACCAGGTGAAGCTTTCTTAATTTCGACTCCTGCCCTTGAAGGCAATCCCGGAGCGTAGCAATGAAATTTTGATAGTCCTGTTCCAGCTTATATTCATCAATCGCCTTGACGACATACTTTTCCAAAGTGTGCTGAAACGATTTTAAACGGAAGGTCGTAAAAGAATCGAATGAAAAAGATACCTTTCCAGCCAAAATGCTTTGAAGTCCTTCCTCAATCAATCGTTTCTCCGTACTGAATGCATCATCTTGATTCCTGGCTCTTTCCGCCTCGATGATGGATGATGCAATTTCAATGATGGCTTCAATTTCTTCCCGTTCCCTATAAAAAAATTTACCGACTATTATTTGCTCCAGAACAGGAAGCGTCTTTTCTTCCAATAAAAAAGAATGGAATGCGTCACGTAGCAGAATTAGCCATTCATCACCTGAAGATTCCGTCATATCCACATGCATGCCTTGTTGAGGAATAAATCGAATATATGCTTGAAATTCTGCCCCCAGTGGATGGACAGAAACGAAATTCAGTAATTTCAATGCCTCTGAATCGTTTTGAAACAAAATTTGCACTACGACATCCCCCCTTCCCCCTTGCTTCTTTTTTCATGTATATGGGGATGTGGACGTGTTTAGAAGTAGGATGGAGCTTGTAAGAAGAAAAAAGTGACCTCCATTAAGAGACCACTTTTCTTCATCTTCTCCGATTCACGCCATCAAGCTTGACCGGCTCAGCTAAATATTGAATTCTTTCCAGTACCCGGGCCGCCTTCACTTCTTCTTTCTCACCGCGCTGTGAAAAGGTCAGGTGGTTCTCCAGGCCATTCAAGTCAAAATTCGAAGTGAAAAACGTCGGCAGGTTTTCCAGCATCCTAAATTGCAAAATCGGACCAAAAACCTCATCGCGTCCCCAGCTCGTCATGGATTCCGCTCCAATATCATCAAGCATGAGGATAGGTGCCGTTTTCACCATTTCAATTTTTTCATTGACCGTATTATCACCTATCGATCCCTTAAGTTCCCTCAAATAGTCAGGTACATAGACTATAAGGGAGGAAATTTGCCTTTTTGCAAGTTCATTGGCGATCGCACCTAATAAGTACGTTTTCCCAACACCGAATTTCCCATATATATACAAGCCTTTTTGCCTTTTACCCGGCTCATATTCCATAATGAACGACATCGCTTTACTTAGGACAGACAAACGTTTGTTTTCATTATCCGTTTGGGTAAAATCTTCAATGCTCGCCTTTAAAATATCCTTCGGTACATACAGGCTGCGGATCAGCTTTTCCCGTTTCCGCTTTTCATCCTCTGCCAATTTCCTCGGGCAGACTTCATAATGCAGGTTCAGGGCTTTTCCTTGAACCACCAACTTAGGATAATACCCTTGCATCATATTGATGCAGCCATCCAAGCTCGGACATTTATCACACTTATTGCTCTGTGAAGTGAACTCATAAAGCTTCCCCAAGTTTTTATCAATCATTTCCTTCGTGACCGTCGAGCTGTTGGCATTCATGAATAACCGCACTTGTTCGTTTTCAAAAATCTCCTGTTTCAGCTTTTCATAACGCTGTTGAAATTGATTTGTATTGGCCAATTTATTAAGGGACCTATTAATCTTTTCCATCGTTCATTTCACCTCCCGCTTTCCACAGCTTCCATTTCTCCAGAAGTTCGCGTTTTTGGGCATCCAATTCAGGCTGATCCGCATTCTGCTCCTGCTGTGCTTCTTCTTTTTTCTCAAGCCACTCAGGAACCACTTCTTCCCGTATCGCCTTTTTCCGGCTGCCCTTTGCAGCATTCCTGCTTCCTTGAGCCCAGTCCTGATATTTCCTATGTTCATTTTTGGCCAATTCCATCGCCTCGACGACTGTTGAGACCTTTAGCCGTGCCCAATGGCCTGCCAGCTTTTCCACATAACCCTTCGTGAACTTCATATCCGTTTTGAGCATGACATATTCAATCAAGACATTGACGACACCCGGATTCAGCTTTTGATTGATCATCACGCCCTCAACCACTTTCAAATCACCGCTTGACGGCTCTGCACCGCCAGACAATTGCATTAGCCGCTCCCTCGGGGAAATCGTCTCCAAATGACGGATTAACTCTTGTTCCTTTGTTTTCGGTTCTTCTTTTTGTGTCCGTTCACGAATTGGCTGCACCCGATTGACAAGGGAAGGCATATCGGCCTGCCGTTCGATCTGGTACCAATCCCTTGCCGCCTTTCTAAGCAATTCCTCATCAATCTCATCATCCAATGAAACGGCATCCATTACTAGTTTTTGCATTTCCAGCGGATCGATGCCATATAAAAAAGCGAGTTTGGCAATCGTACTTTTTATTTTCGGAGTAAAAGCCTTTTTCGGCACGATCGAGGATTTCATCCCGGCAAATAAAAGGTCAAAATCGAATAAGTCATCAAACCCCGATGGCTCAACGCCTTCCGCCCGATCGATGTATTGCTGTTCAGGCACCGGTTTCCATTCGTTTTTCGCTTCATCCGTTACATATAAAGAGTCCAAATGATCTGATGAGAATACTTCCGCAAAAGATTTAGTCACACCTTCATATTGATCGGTTAAGATATGGTCATCACAAAAGAATCTCTTTAACCGGTTGAATTGAGCTTTACCGATTTTTTTGTATAAGTAAATATTCAGCATTCCATCCGTGAAAAACTGCTGGGGTGAAAGCGGCGGGTTTAACTCATAAATGAATTCCTTCGTTTCATTTTTCGATTTCTTATATACATTCAACAGGCCGATTCCTTCAAGTAAAAGGCGGGCTTCGTAAATATCACCTAACTTAAGACCGATGGTATTCATTAATTGATAATGCGAGGAGGTTTCCGACCATAGCCTGTTTTCCTCCAACTCACTCCATAACGTCATATATAGGCTAATGCAGATAGGTCCAATAAGAGGTTGATATAGTCGGGTAAGTATTTTCCGATCATAATCATGAAGCAGCCCCGCAGATGAGACCAAATATGAATCAGCTGGGAGCAATTCTTGCCAATGCATTGACATCTCCATTCAAACCTTTCAAAAGATGTAGTGAAAAAAGAGCCAAAGTGAATCTTCAGCTCTACTTTCTTTCTTTATTTATTAAATCTTTCAGTTCATCAATAAAGACATTGATATCTTTAAATTGTCGATAGACGGACGCGAACCTTACATAGGCAACCTCATCGACTTCTGCCAGCTTGTCCATTACCATTTCGCCGACACTGTCGCTTTTCACTTCCGATATGCCCTGGTTGCGTAGTTCTTTTTCTACATAACTGGTAATTTGCTCTAGTTCTTTCAAGGGAACCGGACGTTTTTCGCAAGCCCTGATTAAGCCACGCAGGATTTTATCACGACTGAACTCTTCACGTGTCCCGCCCTTTTTCACTACAATAAGCGGTGTTTCCTCCACCTTTTCAAATGTCGTGAATCGAAAACCACATGCCTCACATTCACGGCGTCGTCGAATCGATTTACTTTCATCGACTGGCCTGGAATCGAGCACTCTTGTTCCGTTATATTGACATGATGGGCATTTCATCATTATCAGCTCCGTATTTTATGTAGGACTCCCCTATCTAAATGTTCCCCAAGGAATTACTTCTCTATCTTAATCTTATATTAAAAGGAACGGACAGTACAAGTAAAAAGTGTAACTTCCGGCAGCAGGCACTTTTTGTTCTGCCGTTGAAGCACCGTTGCCAAGGGCATTGTGCTACAAGGCAATCCTCTCCAATAAAGTGAAGCAGACTGCCGATTCATTGCATTAAAAAAGAGATGCACCCATGGCATCTCTGTGTATACATTTTTTTATAGGGCACTTATATTGGCTTTTTTCATTTGTACAGGACCTAATCCACGTGGTAATTCTATGTTTTCACGTGTTTGCGCATTCAAAGCTTCTGCAATATAATCTGCCGCAATATTCGGATCCAAGTTACCGCATGTATAGACATCAATGCTCGCATAGCCGTGTTCTGGAAAACTGTGAATCGTTAAGTGTGATTCAGAAATGATGACAACCCCGCTGACTCCTTGTGGAGCAAATTTGTGAAAGGCAACTTCTCGTACCTCTGCACCTGATTTCAAAGCAGCGTCAACAAAAATCTTTTCAATTAAATCGATATTGTTCAGTTTTTCAAAGTCACAACCCCAAAGTTCAGAAATGACATGTCTACCCATTGTTTCCATAGTGTAAGCTGTTTCCATATTAAGCTTCCCCCTTACCATGATTTAAAAATAAGTTCTGATAACTACCACGGGGGAAAGTTAGTCCAAAGAGGTCCTAACCCTTTAAGTAGCCATCATGCAAACCGTTTTGAAGAAGTTCACGATTCATAGTATATATGGTTTGAATTTTTTTTGCAACTCCAAATTTAATTTTTGGAAAGATAAACTTTATATGTAATGGGGATATAGCGAAGGTTCCAATGTGGACCAAATTCCGTCTTCGGTTTATTCAGCGCCATAAAGCAGGCGGGAATTCATGGATCACTGCATGAAAAATAGCCCGCTAAAAAATTTTAGCAGGCTCGGGTTTTTCATTTTATTTTACTGATAATTCGACTTCGGACATTTTTTTCAACTCGGAGCCAACCAATTTTACAAGGTCCACTACACGGTTGGAGTAACCCCACTCATTATCATACCAAGCAAGGACCTTCACTTTCCTGTCCCCGATCATCATCGTCGTCAATCCATCGATGATTGCAGAGTGTGGATTCGTTTTGAAATCACTGGAAACTAAAGGTTCCATCGTGAATTCCATGATTCCTTTGAGTTCATTTTCTGAAGCATCGATGAAGGCTTGGTTCACTTCTTCAATCGTGACATCACGGTTTAAATCCACAACAAGATCGACTAAAGATACGTTTGGTGTCGGTACGCGTATCGCCATTCCATGAAGCTTGCCTTTTAATTGCGGCAACACTAGTGAGATGGCTTTTGCAGCTCCTGTAGTCGTAGGAATCATGCTTTCCGCAGCGGCACGGGCACGTCTCAAGTCTTTGTGCGGGTTATCGATATTATTTTGATCATTTGTATAAGAATGTATCGTTGTCATTAAACCGTTGTCTATGCCGAATTTTTCATCAAGCACTTTTGCAACTGGTCCAAGGCAGTTCGTTGTACAAGATGCATTGGATATGACGAAATGCTTGTCAATTTCCAGCACCTCCTGATTCACTCCCATTACAATGGTAACGTCTTCATTTTTACCCGGGGCTGATAATATAACTCTTTTTGCTCCTGCGTCTAAATGAAGAGCCGCTTTAGAACGATCATTGAATTTGCCAGTGGCTTCAATTACAATATCTATGTTCATCTCTTTCCAAGGCAATAGCTTTGGATCGCGGTTATTTATTAGTTTTACTCGGCGGCCATTCACTACTAGTGAATCATCTTCAGCTATAATGATACCGTCGAATTTACCATGTATCGTATCATATTTTAGTAAGTGTGCTAAAGTTTCAGCTGGATAGCTTGCGTTTATGGCTACAATGTCCAAACTCTCATCTAATATGGCTTTTCGGAAAACCATTCTTCCAATTCTCCCAAATCCGTTAATCGCTATTCTTGAATTCATTGTTCGGACCCTCCAGAAATATTAGTGTTATACTTATTACCTTTCACATGTAATTAGTATAACATAATTCAAAGGAATTGTGCTAATAAAAATGCGGATTGTTCTTATTTTTTCAACATAAAAAGAAGAAACCGGGTGGTTTCTTCTTTTTATCATGATTATATGACATACCATTCACTAAGTATGCCCTTCACTTGCCGCTTCGTTTCATTAATGTCACCATTATTATCGATGACGGCATCCGCTAAGGCCTTTTTATCGGCCAAGGGCATTTGCGAATTGATCCTAGCAAGTGCCTCCGTCTCCGAAAGACCATTCCTGTTCATTAATCGCTCCAATTGAACTTGCTCATCCACATAGATCAAAAGCGTCTTATCCACCATGAATGTCAGCTTGCTTTCGAATAGGAGCGGAATATCCATGAACACCGTTTCTTCTCCTGATGATAGTGCCGCTTCCGTTTTCACCCGCATCCAATTCCTGACGGCAGGATGCACGATGCCATTCAACAGCAATCTCTTTTCTTGATCATTAAATATGATCGACCCGAGCTTTACGCGATCTATATTCCCTTCCGTCAATAAGATATCTTCTCCAAATGCCTCCACAACTTGGTGATAGGCTTCTTCACCTGGCTCAACGACAGCACGGGAAGCCAGATCTGCATCGACAATCGTGAATCCGAGTTCCTGTAAATAGAGGCTGACGGTGCTTTTCCCACTGGCAATGCCTCCGGTGATTCCGATGATTTGTCCCATAAGCTCCCCCTTTTACCCTTATCATAACTTGAATAAACCGATGATAATCAATAATACCCCTGGAAGAAAGGTCAAATGCTGGACAACTTTATTATTTGAAAGCAATTTCCCGCTTTGAATTCCGCTCCAAATGAAAATCGAACTCATAACAGCGATGCACCCTGCGAGAATGATCGGTGAAATCCCGATCATAGCCGCTCCAACTCCGGCCCCGAACGCATCCAGCGAAAGTGCAAACCCCAGAACAAGCGCTTCAACACCTGTAATCGTACCTGATTTATCAAAATCGGCATTCAATGGTTTTTGTAAAATATTAATGACTACCCCAAGTGATTTAATTTCAAAATTAAAGATGATCTTTTCATGATATCTATCATCTTTCAAATCTTTTTCAGGCTTAAAATACTGGTATACCATCCAGGCACCAAGAAAAATGAGGATGATGCCGCCTGTTTTTTCAGCAGCCCCGATAGATATGAGCTGACTGATGAATTGTCCGATGACCATCGCTATACCTAAACTCAATGCAGAACAAAATGAGATGACCGCTATTGACCTTAAGGGGATTTTCATCTTCCGCATACCGAATGTCAAACCGACGCCAAATCCGTCAATACTAACTGCAAAAGCGAGAAAAATAATTTGTAGCCACATCGGAATATTACTCCTTCCCTACTCGTTGCTACCCTAGTATATGGAAGGAGCCCATCCGATGTGTTTGAAAAAACATGACCTATTTTAATGGCTGGCATGACGGGCAAATATGTGTGCCGCGTCCTGCAACAACCAGTTTTTCAAGTGGCGTGCCGCATGTTTTGCAGTTCTCGCCTTTTCGTCCATAAACATTCAGTTCCAACTGAAACATGCCGATTTGCCCTTGGGAATTAATGTATGAACGAATCGTGCTTCCGCCTTTTTCCACAGCTTCACCTAACGTCGCAATGATTTCAGCATGCAACGTTTCGATTTCCTGCAACGAGAGTGAAGATGCCATTCTCTCCGGATGGATACCTGAACGGAATAACGACTCGTCCACATATATATTCCCAATCCCGACGACAACGGTTTGATCAAGGAGAACGGGCTTGATTTTCCTGTTGGTTCTTGCCAACTTCCTGCTTAGCCCCTCGACAGTAAAATCTTCGGACAACGGTTCAGGCCCTAAGTGCAACAGGGGCAACTGTTCAAATTCTTCCCCTTTGGCAAATAGATGCATCGTTCCGAATTTCCGGACATCCCTGTACCGAAGTTCACTGCCATCGGTGAAAGTGAAGATCACATGGGTATGCTTATCATACGGCTCTTCTTTTGGATGGACGCCGTATTTCCCTTCCATCCTTAAATGCGAAACCATCGAATAATCATCCAAGGTGAAAATGAGGAACTTGCCCCGACGGCCTATTGCAGAAATCGTCTGCCCCCTTAAGGCATCCTGAAACTGTTCGACAGGCTCAGGCGCTTTAATGATCTTTGGCCAGAAAACGGACACTTCCTTGATCTCTTTTCCGAGTACGAGCTGCTCTAACGTTCTTCTGACTGTTTCCACTTCTGGAAGTTCTGGCATTGCAATCACCTATCTTTTATTATTTGGCATCAAACCATGTTGGCCCGAAAGCATAATCCACTTTAAGGGGCACGTTCAATTCAATGGCATTCTCCATTTCCTCCGGAACGATCACTTTAAGGATTTCGAGTTCCTCAGGAGGGGTTTCAAAAATCAATTCATCATGCACCTGTAGAAGCATTCTCGTTTTGAGCCCTTCCCTTTTCAGGCGTTTATTCATGTTGATCATGGCAAGCTTGATGATATCAGCGGCACTGCCTTGAATCGGCGTGTTCATCGCTGTCCGTTCGGCAAAACTCCTGATGTTGAAATTCCTGCTTGTTATCTCAGGTATATATCGCCTTCTTTGCATCAGAGTCGTGCTATAACCTTTTTGACGGGCCTCATGTATGCTTTCTTCCATATATTCCTGAACACCTGGAAAGCTTCGTAAATACTTCTCGATGAACTCTCCAGCTTCTTTTCTCGTGATTCCAAGACTTTGCGATAGTCCGTAATCACTTATACCATAAACGATTCCGAAGTTGACCGCTTTGGCATGGCGCCTCATGTTCGAGGTGACTTGATCTGCCGATACATGGAATACGTCCATGGCTGTCCTTGTATGGATGTCCATCCCGGCCTGGAATGCTTCCACCAATCCGCTGTCATTGGCGATATGCGCCAAGACACGTAATTCGATCTGGGAGTAGTCGGCAGCAAAAATGATCCAATCCTTTTCGGAAGGAATGAAGGCCTGCCTGATTTTCCTTCCTTCTTCCAGTCTGATCGGGATATTCTGGAGATTGGGATCTGTAGAACTTAACCGGCCGGTCTGGGTCAATGCTTGGTTGAACCGGGTGTGCACCTTGTCCGTTTTGCCATTGACCACTTTAAGCAATCCTTCAATGTAAGTGGATTGCAGCTTACCAAGCTGGCGATACAGCAGTATCTCCTTAACGATATCATGCTTGCTCTCCAGTTTTTCCAGCACATCGGCTGAAGTCGAATAACCTGTTTTGGTTTTCTTCATGACCGGAAGCTCCAACTTTTCAAACAGGATGGCCCCAAGCTGTTTAGGTGAATTGATATTGAACGCCTCTCCAGCCAATTCGAAAATTCGCGCTTCTATATTTCTTAGGCGAATGGCTAATTCCTGGCCCATGTTTTTCAGTCGGCCTATATCCACCTTGATTCCCTGCCATTCCATATTTGCCAGGATGATCGACAATGGCAGCTCCAGTTCCGTAAATAGGTGATACTGCTCGAACTCTTGCAGCTTATCTATCATCGGTTCTTTCAGAGAAAAGATTGCCTTCGATTTTCTGGCGATATGCTCCCTCAATTCCGCTTCCTCAGGTATTTTGCGTTTTGCACCTTTTCCATAAAAAACATCATCTGTTTCAAGCCGGATCGTACCTTGGGTTTTCGTGATTTCTGCAACTTCGTCCACTGACTCTGCCGGATCAAGGATATAGGATGCCAAAAACACATCAAAATCGATGCCTTTTATTTCGACTCCCCGATGACGCAGTGCCACGACCGTACGCTTCGCATCGAAAACCGTTTTCTTTTTTGTTTCATCCCCTGCCCAGGATTTAAATGCATCGGAACTCAGAGCATCCTCTCCATTGAAGTAAAAATGACCTTGTTCATTACTGATAGCGATCCCTATTATGTCGGCTCGATGATAATTATCTTCTAAAATTTCAACATACAAGGCACTTTCATCCGCAAACATTCCTTCTGTCATTTCAGCAGTGTGCACCTCTATCTTCTCCTGTTCAAGCGGTGCGCTTTCCGTTACATCCAATTTATCGAGCAAAGTCGAAAAACCAAGCTCCTTATAGAATGAGATGACTCGATCCTGATCCATGCCAGTGTACTCGGTCTCGTTAACGGAAACTTCAAGCGGCGCTTCCCTCGTTATCGTAGCCAGCTCTTTGCTTAATAAGGCCAGGTCTTTATGTTCTTCAATTTTCTCTTTCAATTTTTGTCCGCTTACCTCATCAATCGACTGCAGAAGGTTTTCAACCGTTTCAAATTGATGCAATAATTTAAGGGCAGTCTTTTCACCAACACCCGGAATGCCTGGGATATTGTCGGAGGCATCTCCCATCAGCCCTTTCAAATCAATGATTTGCAAAGGGGATAGACCGTATTTTTCATGTATATGCTTTGGAGTGTATTCCTCAATTTCAGTAATCCCCTTTTTCGTGATGGAAACTGTCGTACTAGGGGAGGATAATTGCGTTAAATCCTTATCACCGGAAATGACCTTCACTTCAAAACCATCTTTTTCCGCTTGTAAAGACAGCGTACCGATAATATCATCGGCTTCGTAGTTCTCAAGTTCATACCTTTTTATTTGAAAACAATCAAGCAGCTCCCGAATGAAAGGGAATTGCTCGGATAATTCTGGCGGCGTTTTTTGGCGCCCCCCCTTATATTCTTTAAATGATGCATGCCTGAATGTCGTTTTACCCGCATCGAATGCCACAAGTATGTGCGTCGGCTTTTCTTCTTCAAGAATGCGGTTGAGCATCATGGTGAATCCGTACACGGAATTCGTATGGACCCCCTTATCATTATTCAAGAGCGGAAGCGCAAAAAACGCACGGTATGCGATGCTGTTTCCATCTATGAGCACTAGCTTTTTATCCAAATCCGTCTTCCTCCAGTCATACAGGTTTATGTAGTTATAGCTTCTATATAAAAACGCAAAAAGCCGTTCATTTTCCTTCTCTATTCTACCATGAGTAGAAGCGGAAAGAAAAATGACGGCATCAAGGTTATTTAGTATTTCCCATTAACAAGCTGGCATAAGGGGAATCAGAAGGCAGAACGATGACCGTTTGATCTCCAATCGTTTTCTTGTAGGATTCAAGAGTCCGGTATAGTTTATAGAATTCGGGGTCTTTGGAAAACGATTTATTATAGATTTTCGCTGCTTCCCCTTCTCCTTCTGCCCTGATCACTTCTGCATCAGCCTCCGCAGTAGAAAGCAGTTCCTTCACTTTCCGATCGGTATCCGCAATGATACGGTTTTTCTTCGCATCACCTTTGGACAGGTATTCTTGCGCTTTCGATTCCCGCTCGGAAATCATCCTCTTGAAGACGGATGCTTCGTTTTCGGAAGGCAGGTCAGTCCGCTTGATCCGGACATCCGTCAAGCTGATTCCATAACTGTCCTTTTGCAGCAAATCATTGACTTTTTCGGTTATGCGGTCGTTTAAACTTCCCCTGGATGACTTCTCATCATTGATGATTTCATCATAATTCAGCTGGCCCAGCTCTGAACGAACTGCCGAATAGATGAACTCTTCCATTTTCGTTTCGGCATTCTCAAGTGTCCTTGCATTTGTAATCAATTTCTTCGGATCTTCTATTCTCCAAACTGCATAGTTATCGATCAGCATCCGCTTTTTATCTTTCGTATTGATTTCCGCTTCGGAAACATCGGAAGTCATCTGATACTTCGGTAAGGTCATGATACTCTGAATGAATGGCACCTTCGCCTTCAATCCCGGGGTCTTATCGATCCTTACCACCTCACCGAATTGGCGGACGACCTTGTATTCGCCCTCTTTGACTATATAGACATTGGTGAAGATGATTAGCAGCAGCGCGATGAAAATAATCAGGAAAATGCCGATTCTCACATAGCCCCTCCAATGAAAATCCCCTTTTTTCAACTCAGAGAAATCTATTATTTTTCCACTCATTGTTTAGTGCCCCCTTCCCCTGTCGCTTTTTCTTCCGATGCATTCCCTTTTTTCGTTTCTTCTTCAGGTATGGCGGCTTCATCAGGGGCAGGAGTTTTTTTCGTTTCCTCCTTTTCAAGCGAGCGAAGCGGCAAGTACTTCATTGTGTTTCCATCATCATTCATAATATAAATCTCTGCATTCGGCAATACTTCCTCAAGGGTCTCAATAATAAGGCGGTCCTTCGTAATCCCCTTATTGCCTTTATACTCACTGAGTAATTTTTCAAAGACCGCAACATCTCCGCGGGCAGCTTCCGTACGGGCAGCTTTATCCCCATTAGCCTGTGAAATGATGGCATCTTTTTCCCCTTCCGCTTCATTCATACGCTTATTTTCATATTTATCCGCTTCGTTGATTTTCGTATTCGCCGTTTCACGGGCATCCGTTACATTGGTAAATGCTTTCCGCACTTCTTCATTCGGTAACTCCACGTCCTGGAGTTTAACCGCAGATATGGAAATCCCGACATCATACTTCTCCATTAGCTGTGACAATAAATCGCGTACATCCGCTTCGATTTGCGCTTTACCAGATGTAAGGGCATCATCGATTTTCGTGCTGCCGATTATGCTCCGTAATGCAGCTGAAGTCGTATCGTATAATATTTTTTCTGGATCTTCTGCATTGTATAGATATTTTGGAGGGTCGGTGATTTTCCACTGAACGACCAGGTCGGCCAGCACAATATTTTCATCACCCGTAATCATTTTGGTCTCACTCGGGTAATCCGTCACCTCTCCATCCTCTTCCTTATATCCAAATTTAAGACTGAATGTTTCTTTGGATAATTTCTCGACCGATTGAACTGGCCAAGGCAGTTTAAAGTGAAGTCCTGGTTCCGTTATCGTCTCCTCCACTTTACCAAACGTCATTATGACAGCTTGATCGGATTCATCAACCGTGTACCAGGTCGATATCGCAACTACACCCAAAATTAAAATAAGAAAGACAAGTCCTGTAATTGTATATATCCTTTTTAAGCTAACGATATGTATCACCCCTTCTTTGCAGTTATATCTTATTTACGCAAGAAAGGGCCTAAAGTTTCATAAAAATCAAATATTTTCCTAGAAAAATAGGATAGAGGAATGGTTCCCGGGGAATATAGCCAAAATTAAAAGACAGAGACCATGTCTCTGCCTACAGTTTATTAAGGGTGTACGATTTGAATGTTGATTGGGAACTTAGACGCTATTCCTACAGGAGTTTTGTCTACCTGTTCCAATCATCTTTGCTTTCAAATTTTGGTTGAACTTCTAAATAATCAAACAGAGACTATGTCTCTGTCAATGTTTAACTCCTTGGATGAGGGGTTGTACAACCATTGTACCCCTGCATTATGAAGTCCATTTTAAGGAATTGTAAAGGACATGTAAATAAGATGCCCGCTACATTTTCCCTTTTAAGCTTTTATTTAAAGTCACTGTAAAAGTCGTCCCGGTTCCAGGTGTGCTTTCCACGTTGATTTTACCTTTATGGACCTCTATTATATGCTTGACGATTGCCAGTCCAATGCCCGTCCCTCCTGAATCGCGGCTCCTCGCCTTATCGATCCGGTAGAACCGTTCAAAGATCCTTGGAAGTTCTTTTTCTTCGATGCCGATCCCGTTGTCTTGAACTGTAATATCGACGGTCTGTTCATTTTCAATGATGTCAACGGTGACCCTGCCGCCATTTGGTGTATATGTCAATGCGTTCGTAATCAAATTGATGAAAACCTGTTTGATCCTGTCAGATTCCCCTTCAATGAAAACTGGTTCCGGTGATGTTTTAATTTCAAGGGATACTTCTTTTTCCTTCAGCTTGCCTATAAGCATCTCTTGTATTTCCCCAAGCACTTTCGTAATATCCACGACCCCTGCGTTTAAAACGAATTCCTGTTGCTCCATTTTGGATAAATTCAGAAGCTCCTGAATGAGTTCTTGCAGCCGGTCACTTTCTTTCAAGATAATCGATAAAAAGTGCTTTAAGGTCTTTTCGTCTTTTAAGGCGCCATCTAACAATGTTTCAGAGAAGCCTTTAATGGAAGTGATCGGAGTCCTCAATTCATGGGACACATTAGCCACGAAATCCTTCCGCATCTGCTCGAGCCTTTTCAATTCGGTGATATCATGGAAAATGAGGAGGATCCCCTTCCATTCATCATGATTCCCGATTATTGGAGCGCCGTAAATCTCAAAATGCTTACGTTCTATGGCAAGCGGTATCTTCACCTGCCGTTTTATCGTTTTTTCCGTTCGAAAGATCTCTTCGATGATGGCTATCACTTCCTGGTCTTTAATGACCGAATAATATTCCTGAAACAAAAACGTAGCGGCGTTCACTCGGAAGCTTTTCTTGAATTCCCGGTTGATCAAGGTCGTATACCCTTTACTGTCTATCAGCAAGACCCCGCTACCGATATTCTCAACAAGAGTTTCCAAACGATCCTGATTCATTTCCCTCGCTATCTCTGTTTCCTGAAGATTCCTCGCCAATATGTTCAAGGAAGTTGTCAGCATTCCCGTTTCATCGGAATGCCTCCCGAATGTCCGGGTTCCGTAATTCCCTTTTGCCAGTTCAATGGCTGCCATCGTCGCCTCTTCGATCGGACGGGTATAATATGAAGTGATTTTACTCGCAAGCATCAGGATGATGATCAAGGCAACCCCTAAACAAATGATCAATATTTGCCACATTTGTTTATTCACTTGATGGATGGCCTCTATTTCATTGCTATGGACGACAAAGCCTTCGATCTCGCCGTCCTTTTCAACCGTCTTCCAATAATAATGGAGGTCCGATTCGCCTTCGACCACTTCATACCCTTCCCCATTCTTAAGCCCTTTTTCCAAAGTTATTTTGCGAAGGACACTGGCATGGCTTTTAAGTATTTCATTGGATGATGTCGAATCGTATAATATTTCCCCACTCGCGGAAAGAATGGTTAAATTAGAATCTAAAAGGGGTGTCAGTTTTGCCGTCTTCCCTTTTTCCAAAAAGGACTCGATCCCGCCATGCTCCTGAATATATGTAGAAATGAAAAATGTTTCGTTCTGTATACGCTCATTGAACGTTTTAATATAATAACTTTTGAACAAGTGCCCTAATAAAAAGCCCACGGCCATCAGGACGACCATCACCAATGTGATGAGGGTATATAAGAGCTTTTTACGATAGGTCGTCATTCTTTTTTAGGCTCCTCAAGCTTATACCCCAAGCCCCTTATCGTTTTAATATAGAGTGGTTTTTTTGTATCTTTCTCTATTTTTTCACGAAGATGGCTAATATGGACATCGACGATCCGTGAATCTCCCGCGAAATCATAATTCCATACCGCACTGAGAAGTTGATCCCTGGTCAGCACTCTTCCTTTATTCTTCGCCAAATATAAAAGTAATTCAAATTCCTTTGGAGTCAATTCTAATTGCTGTTCATCAAAGAATGCTTCGTATCGTTCCGGGAACACTTTCAATTCCCCTAATTTCAGGAGACCCTCTTCCTGATCCTGATTTGACTCACTTCCGTTCGATTGCAACTGGGATCTTCTTAAAATGGCTTTAATCCGGGCCACTACCTCCCTGGGACTAAATGGCTTGGTCAAGTAATCATCCGCCCCCAGCTCCAGTCCCAGCACCTTGTCAAATTCATCGTCCTTAGCTGTCAGCATCAAGATCGGTATATTGATTTTTTGCTGGCGAAGCTGCTTACATACTTCAAGCCCGTCCATTTTAGGTAGCATCAAATCCAATACCACTAAATCGGGTCGTATATCCACGGCAGCCGCCAGCCCTTGTTCTCCATCCAAAGCTGTGATCACCGTATAGCCTGATTGTTCTAAATTGTACTGAAGTAAGGTAACTATTGATTGCTCATCATCCACTACGAGAATTTTCTTTGACATTAGATCCTCCTGAATTATGTATTACCCAAAAGACCAATTTCTTGGTCTACTCATCCAATTCCATTATAAAGAATATTATATGAAATTTACACATAAAAAAAACGGAAATAAAGTTATTCCTATCTTCAGCAGGGAGATTATAAGTTCCAGGGTTCTTTTGAAGCGGATTAAAAAACTGCCCGGAGTCGGAATAAGGCCTTGGCCTTTTCTTCCAATATCCGGGCAGTTCGATTATGATCTCTTATTGAAGGACTTGCATGACTGCTTTAACTGATTCAACAGATTTTGAAAGTGCCGCTTTTTCGCCTTCAGTCAAATCAAGTTCGATGATTTGTTCAATGCCGTTTGCACCAAGTACAGTCGGCACTCCAAGGTAGATGCCTTCAAATCCGTATTCACCTTCGAGATAAGCGATTGACGGAAGAACGCGACGTTGATCTTTAAGGATCGCTTCAGCCATTTCCACCAGGGATGCAGCCGGTGCATAATAGGCGCTTCCGTTTCCTAGAAGGTTTACGATTTCCCCGCCGCCAGTGCGGGTACGAGCCACTATTGCTTCTAAACGATCTTGAGGGATCAATTTTTCCAAAGGAATTCCGCCTGCATAAGAGTAACGCACTAGAGGAACCATATCGTCTCCGTGTCCGCCAAGTACGAATCCAGTTACATCTTTAACGGATAAGTTTAATTCTTGAGCCACGAAAGTGCGGAAACGAGCTGTATCAAGAACCCCTGATTGCCCGATAACGCGTTCTTTAGGGAAACCGGATTCTTTGTATACAGTATAAGTCATTGCATCTACAGGGTTAGTCAAAACGATGATTGTTGTATTAGGGGAATATTTAACGACTTCTTTAGTTACTGATTTCATAACTTTTTGGTTAGTTTGAACCAAGTCGTCACGGCTCATGCCGGGCTTACGGGCAATTCCGGCAGTGATGATCACCACGTCGGAATCTGCTGTTTCTGCATAGTCGGATGTACCGATGATGTTAGCATCGAAACCTAGAACAGGTCCTGCTTCCGCCATATCAAGAGCTTTACCTTTTGTAGGGTTTTCAGCTTGCGGAATATCAACTAAAACGATATCACCAAGCTCTTTTTGAGCTGCCAGGAATGCTGCTGTAGCACCAGTGAATCCAGCACCTACAACTGTGATTTTTTTACGTTTAGACATGTTATTTCCTCCTTAAAATATATAAATACTTTTGGAATACTTTTAACATCCTCTGAAAATATATATAAGCCTCCTGGAAAAGCAGCCCGTTCAGGCACTTTTCCAGAAAGCATATAATGAATTATTTAAGGTTTTTGATAAGCTCGTCAGCGAACTCAGAACATTTAACTTCCGTTGCACCATCCATTAGGCGGGCAAAGTCGTATGTAACAACTTTAGAAGCGATTGTTTGTTCCACTGATTTAGTGATGCTGTTTGCAGCTTCGTTCCAGCCAAGGTGCTCAAGTAAAAGAACGCCTGAAAGAAGAACTGAAGATGGGTTAACTTTATCAAGACCAGCATATTTAGGAGCCGTTCCGTGAGTTGCTTCGAAGATGGCATGTCCAGTTTCGTAGTTGATGTTTGCTCCTGGAGCGATACCGATTCCGCCAACTTGTGCAGCTAATGCATCAGAAATGTAATCTCCGTTCAAGTTCATTGTTGCAACAACATCAAACTCTTTAGGACGAGTCAGGATTTGTTGTAAGAAGATATCTGCAATGGAATCTTTAACGATGATTTTGCCTTCAGCTTCAGCAGCAGATTGTGCTTTGTTAGCAGCTTCAGTGCCTTCAGCATCTTTAATTTTGTCATATTGGTTCCATGTGAACACTTTATCGGCGAATTCTTGTTCTGCAACTTCATAACCCCAAGTTTTGAATGCACCTTCAGTGAATTTCATGATGTTACCTTTATGAACAAGCGTTAATGACTTACGGCCTTCTTTGATCGCATAGTTAAGTGCAGCGCGAACAAGACGTTTTGTTCCTTCTTCGGAAATCGGTTTAATTCCGATACCTGAAGTTTCAGGGAAACGAATTTTTTGAACACCGAATTCATTTTGAAGGAATTCGATTAATTTCTTAGCTTCGTCAGAACCTTTTGCATATTCGATACCAGCATAGATGTCTTCAGTGTTTTCACGGAAGATGACCATGTCAGTGTCTTCTGGACGTTTAACTGGTGAAGGTACACCATCAAAGTAACGCACTGGACGAAGACATACGAATAAGTCCAATACTTGACGCAATGCAACGTTCAATGAGCGGATACCGCCACCGATTGGAGTTGTAAGAGGTCCTTTAATAGCGATTAGATATTCGTTAATGACATCAAGAGTTTCTTGTGGAAGCCATTCGCCCGTTTGGTCAAATGCTTTTTGTCCAGCTAAAACTTCTTTCCATTCGATTTTCTTTTCGCCATTGTAAGCTTTTTCAACTGCTGCGTCTAAAACGCGGGATGCTGCAGCCCAGATATCAGGACCGATTCCGTCTCCCTCAATATAAGGAACGATTGGGTTGTTTGGTACGTTAAGAACACCGTTAGTAACTGTGATTTTTTGGCTTTGTGTCATGTCTCTTACCTCCGATTCAAATTCAAAGGTTAGATGGCCTGCCCTTAAATAAGGCAGAACCACTAACCTTTTTTACTCACATCTATTAATTTACTACAAATTCGATGAAATAAAAAATGATTTTTCAAAAAAACTTTTAATTAGCGGTTTTCAATCGGTACATATTTTTGCATACCTGGTCCAACATACTCTGCACGCGGACGGATAAGGCGGTTGTTTGAATATTGCTCAAGGATATGAGCGATCCAGCCTGAAGCACGGCTTACAGCAAAGATTGGTGTAAATAGGTCATGCTCGATGCCTAAACTGTGGTATACGGAAGCAGAATAGAAATCCACGTTCGGCGGAAGATTCTTTTGACCGGTTACGATTTCATGAATTTTGATGGACATATCATAATATTGCGGTTGTCCAGTAAGTTCAGTCAGTTTTTGTGACATTTCTTTAAGGTGTTTAGCACGAGGATCACCTTTACGGTATACACGGTGGCCAAAGCCCATGATTTTTTCTTTATTGGCTAATTTTTCGTTGATATATGGCTCAACGTTATCAACTGAACCAATTTCTGTAAGCATTTTCATGACTTGTTCGTTAGCTCCGCCGTGAAGTGGGCCTTTTAAAGCGCCGATGGCAGCAGTTACACCAGAATAGATATCAGCTAATGTAGCCACACAAACGCGTGCAGTGAATGTAGAAGCGTTTAATTCATGGTCAGCATGAAGAACCAATGCTTTGTTGAATGCTTCTTCTTCGATTGCCGTTGGTTCATTACCGCTTAACATATATAAGAAGTTAGCAGCAAAGCTTAAATCTGTACGTGGAGCAACAGCTTCTTTCCCTTGACGGACGCGAGCGAAAGTTGTTACCAATGTAGGGATTTTTGCTTGGATGCGGATTGCTTTACGATAGTTAGCTTCTTCACTCATTACATCTGCTTCTTCATCATAAAGACCAAGAAGAGATACTGCAGTGCGAAGAGCTCCCATTGGATGTACTTTATCAATTGGGTATGTTTTGAAGTGATTAACCACTTCAGCTGGAATTTCAGCATTTTCAGCAAGTTGTTTAGTTAATTCTTCTAGTTGGCTTTTGTTCGGAAGAGCTCCGTGCCATAAAAGATAGATTACTTCCTCGAATGTTGCGTTCGAAGCCAAATCATCGATGTCATAACCTACATACGTTAATGTGTCATCGATAATGGAGCTTACTGATGAAGTTGTTGCTACCACACCTTCAAGACCTTTTGTTGCTGTCATACTAAATCTCTCCTTTTCCTAGATATTCCCCTATGCCCTTGCTATTAGCGTATAAATGTAGCGCTTCCAAGAAATTAGCTATTGTAAACAACCATCTATTTTTTAGCAGAAGACATACATCTTGTATTGGAAGCGTTCACAGAATATGACCCCAACAATAGTAAAATGTACGATAATCTTTAATAAGAAATTCTAAAAATAATGCTTGTAGCTATTCCTAGTGAGCGCTTGCTCAATAACTACATCTTTTTTTTTAAGATTCCTCAAAAATATCAATGATATTCTGAATCCCAATTTTAATAAATCAGAGCAGTTACATGATTATTATAAACAATAAACACTTTTTTGGGAATGAAAAGCACTTAAAATGTGAAAAAATTATTATTTTATTAGAAAAATTAGCTACATATTCTCTTGCTTTATTCATGCGTTTAAAATCGTTTTTTTAAAAAAAAATGTCTCAAAGCAGAATAAACGAAACATTAAATAGAAAATTTACATTTCCAGTACTGACGGGCTTTTCTCCCCTTAGCCTCTCGCTTCATTTAAAAAAATTGAAGATCTGCATGCATAAATAAGCAATTCCTGCCCCGATTAACGGGCCGACAGCCACACCTTTGAATAAGGCGACCGCAAGAATCGTCCCAAATACAAGAGCGGTGGTAATGTGCGGATCATGCGACAGCAGTGTAATCCCATTTTTTGCTATGAGCGCAACGGCTATTCCGGATGCAAGTGCAATCCAGGCATAAGGGGATTTTATCGCGTCTCCTAGTTCCTTGAAACCAATCGCCCCGTTTGCTATGGGAATGAGTACGGAGATCGTGATGATCGTGACACCCAGGTTGATTCCTTTCGCTTCCAGGTATGGAAACACTTTAGCGTCAAGGCCAATCAGTTTCATGCTTAAAAGAAAACCCGCAGCCATGATCAGTGAGGTATTTTTCCCAAACCAACCGATTGCAGCAAGTAGAATTAAAAAAACGACAGGACCGTTGATCATTATCCCTTCACCTTCTTCCTTCTGTTTTTTGTTATTTTAACATAACAAACTCCCTTGTTCTTGGGAGAAAAATGATTTAAGGAACGATGCATCTGCAGAAAAAATTCAAAACGAAAGATGAAAGAATCTTTCCTTTCTTTTCCATCATCGTTACAATTATAATACAAACTTAATGGTTGAAGGAGGATATGACTTGAATCCGGTATATATGTATCGTTTCATTCGTTCTTTACTGGTCGTCGGAGGGATAATTTTAGGCGGAATTGCCTTGTTTTATTTATCTAAATATACATATCCATTCATCATTGCCATGATCATCGCTTTCTTGATGAATCCCCTGGTCATTTTTTTCGAAAGGAAAGGGCGGCTGCCAAGGGGGTTGGCTGTATTCGTTTCCCTTTTACTCATTTTCCTTTTATTCGCGGGTCTTGTCACCTTACTGGTCACCGAGATCATTTCAGGCACCAATTACCTTGCCGGAGTCATCCCGAAACACATTGAAACCATCGTGGATTATATAGAAACATATATCGCTACCACCGTCATCCCTTTATATAATCAAATAGCTGCCATGTTCAATAATTTGGATACCGAACAGCAAGACACAATCCTCAAGAATATCCAAAATATCGGTGAATCCATCACGACGGGAGTAAGCGGCTTCATTCAAGCCTTCTTGAAGAACATCCCCACAATCATCGGATGGTTTCCAACTACAGCAACGGCACTCCTTTTTACTTTGCTTGGCACATTTTTCATCAGCAAGGATTGGGATACCTTCGGCCGCATGACCGGAAAAGTGTTGCCTGATAAGATTTTTGCAGGTGCAAAGCGATTATTCAGGGATTTAAAACGGGCTTTATTCGGGTTCATCCGGGCACAATTCACTCTTGTTTCATTGACGACTGTCACGATTTTAATCGGATTTCTCATTTTAGGGGTGAATTATTCAATTACCATTGCCCTGATATGCGGACTGGTCGATATCATTCCCTATTTAGGGACAGGTACGATTTTCATTCCTTGGATCATCTTTGAATTCATCGCCGGGAATACAAGTCTCGCAATCGGTTTGTCCGTCCTGTACATAATCGTCGTTGTCCAGCGTCAGCTAATAGAGCCAAAAGTACTTTCATCCAGTATTGGTTTGGATCCGCTTGCCACTCTCATCGCCTTATTCATCGGATTCAAATTGATCGGTTTCCTAGGACTGATTGCAGGACCTGTCGTGCTTGTCATATTCAATACACTTCAGCGTGCCAATGTCTTCAAGGCCATATGGACTTTCATCATCGGGGATACAAAGAAAACCACTTAAGGCAATCCAGACATCTATTAGCATTCACTCTTTTCCATTTAAAAATCCGCCTCGGGTACAAGGCGGATTTTGGTTTTAAACTAGAATTATTTCGACGTCTCGAATTGTTCTGTTTCAGTAGATCCTGCAAGTGCTGTTGTGGATGATGTTCCACCAGAAACGACTTGTGCCACTTCATCAAAGTAACCCGTTCCCACTTCACGCTGATGACGTGTTGCTGTATAGCCGTCCGGCTCACTAGCGAATTCCGCTTGTTGAAGTTCAGAGTATGCAGCCATGCCGCGTTCTTTATAACCAAGAGCAAGGTTGAACATGCTATGATTCAATGAATGGAAGCCTGCAAGTGTAACGAATTGGAATTTATAACCCAATTTACCCAATTCCACTTGATAATTGGCAATCTCTTCATCACTTAATTTCGCTTTCCAGTTAAATGATGGGGAACAATTGTAAGCAAGCAATTTTCCCGGGAACTCTGCATGGATGGCCTCGGCAAAGCGGCGAGCATCCGCTAGATTAGGTTCAGAAGTCTCACACCAGATAAGGTCGGCATATGGCGCATAAGCAAGGCCTCTTGCAATTGCTTGGTCAAGACCTGCATTCGTGCGGTAGAATCCCTCTGGAGTCCTTTCACCCGTGATGAATGGTGCATCGACCGGATCAATATCGTCGGTGATCAAATCTGCAGCATCAGCATCCGTACGGGCAATCAAGATGGTCGGTGTACCCATTACATCGGCTGCCAATCGGGCGGAAACTAAATTACGTACTGCCGTTTGGGTTGGAAGAAGGACTTTACCGCCTAGGTGACCGCATTTTTTCTCGGAAGAAAGCTGGTCTTCGAAGTGAACGCCAGCTGCTCCAGCTTCGATCATGCCTTTCATTAATTCGAAGACGTTAAGGGAACCGCCAAAACCTGCTTCAGCATCCGCCACGATTGGAGCGAACCAATCGATATCATTTTTCCCTTCAGCAAAGCTGATTTGGTCTGCACGCTGAAGTGTCTGATTAATGCGTTTAACAACTTGCGGCACGGAGTTGGCTGGATATAAACTTTGGTCAGGGTACATTTGCCCTGCGATGTTAGCATCTGCCGCCACTTGCCAGCCGCTTAAGTAGATTGCTTTTAAACCAGCTTTCACCTGCTGCATGGCTTGGTTACCGGTCAATGCTCCTAATGCATTGATGAAATCCTCTGTTTTTAAGAGATTCCATAGTTTTTCGGAACCTCGGCGTGCCAATGTTTGTTCAATATCGATGGAACCTCTCAGTTTAATGACTTCCTCGGCCGTATAAGGACGTTTAATACCAGTCCACCGTGAGTCATTTTCCCAGCTTTGTTGTAATTTTTGCGCTCTCTCATTCATCATCATTATTTCCTCCTAATTCATATTATATTTTTTTGAATATTAAGATAATTTTTCGTATGCTGCGTTAGTTAAGAAATCTGCAAAGTCATCGGCTTCAATCAATTGTTCAAATAGTTTAGTAGACTCTTCAAACTTTCCTGATTTGAAAGTTTCTTCCCCTACTTCCGATTTAATGACCGCCAATTCTTCTTCTTTGATTTGATGGAATAATTCCTCGGTTATTTTCCTGCCATCTTCGAGAATGCCTTTTGGATGACGGATCCATTGCCAGACTTGAGCCCTTGAAATTTCAGCGGTTGCAGCATCTTCCATTAAGTTATTGATAGGTGCCGCACCTCTGCCGCTTAACCATGAGGCGATATATTGGATGCCTACATTAATATTCGTCCTTAAGCCTGCCTCTGTGATCGTTCCTTCCGGTACAGCCAGCAACTCTTGTGCTGTTACATGGACATCTTCCCGTTTCCGGAAAATTTGATTCGGTTTTGGGACGAGCAGGTCAAAAACCTCTTTTGCCGTGCTTACCATACCTGGGTGGGCAACCCATGTTCCATCATGACCGTCTCTTGCTTCGCGTTCTTTATCTGCCTTAACTTTCGCAAAAGCCTCATCGTTCTTAACCGGGTCATTTTTAACGGGAATTTGCGCGGCCATCCCGCCAATTGCAGGAGCATTACGGCTGTGACATGTTTTGATTGCCAGTAAGGAATACGCCCTCATGTTCGGGACGGTCATCGTGACCTGCTGCCGATCTGGGAAAATGACATCATCCGAGTTACGGAATTTTTTCAGGAAACTAAAGATATAATCCCAGCGGCCACAGTTCAGGCCTGCCGAATGTTCTTTCAGCTCGTACAGAATTTCGTCCATTTCGAATGCAGCAAGAATTGTTTCTATCAAGACCGTTGCCTTGATGGTTCCTTGCGGGATTCTCAAATCGTTCTGGGCATATACGAATATTTCATTCCATAATCTAGCTTCGAGATGGCTTTCCATTTTCGGTAAGTAAAAGTATGGACCGCTTTGTTTTTCGACCAATGCTTTTGCGTTGTGGTAAAAGTACAGTCCAAAGTCAAAAATGCTGGCTGATATAGGCTGTCCATCCAAAAGGACATGTTTTTCCTCCAAATGCCAGCCGCGTGGCCTTACCTTTAGCACAGCTGTTCTTTCATTTAATTCATACACTTTGCCATTTGGATTTTTAAATGATATGGTTCCGCGGATTGCATCGCGCAGATTCAATTGGCCATCGATGCAATTCTCCCAAGTGGGTGAATTGGCATCTTCAAAGTCCGCCATGAATACATTGGCACCTGAGTTCATGGCATTTATGATCATTTTACGATCAACAGGTCCAGTGATTTCAACCCTGCGATCCTGCAAATCATTCGGGAGGTGCGCAATCGTCCAATCACTTTCACGAATATGCTTCGTTTCTTCAAGGAAATCAGGAAGCTTGCCTTGATTCAGTTCTTCCTGAACGCTTTTCCGCCGTTCTAGAAGTTCTGCCCTTCTTCCACTGAAATGCCGTTCCATTCTTTCGATGAATTGAAGAGCTTCCGTTGTAAGTATTTGTTCATATCCTGGCTTAATGTTGCCTGTAATCTGTAAGCCTTTTGCTTCCGTAATCATGTTGCCTCTCCACATCCTTTCCAACTCTTTTATGTTATAATACAGATGTTTCATTTCCTGTTTGTATTATATAACACGTTGTATAAATTTGTCACCAGTTTTTTCTAAAAAATCTAAAAAAATTTGGAAAAGCCTTATTTACCAATGTTTCCAAGGGTTAATCATTTAAAAATCCTGTTATTATACACATTTCATTCTCGTGGGAATCATCATTCAATGGTGAAACAGGGAGCCATTTGTAAAGCAAAAAAGCACCCCATAAAAAAACGGGATGCTGTTGCGGATCTTTTTCAAAGACCAAAAAGGCTGCCTAAAAGCTTACGCCTTTAGACAGCCTTATATTTATTTATGCCGAATAATGGTAACTTTCCCTTTATTCATCCTGTTCATGATAAACCGGATAACAATCGGTTTGAGGAGATTCCGGGTTGGCGGAAACACAAGGATCAATCCCATGATATCCGAGATGAGCCCAGGGGACAGCAACAGTGCAGCTCCGATAAAGATACAGATTCCATCAATGATTTCATTTCCTGGCATCATTCCGTAACGAATCTGTTCCTGTGCCTTTTTCCACGTTTCCATCCCTTGCCGTTTAGCCAAATAGGCTCCGATCAAACCTGTGGCTACAATCAGGAACAGTGTTGGCCAAAAACCAATCAGATTGCCTGACAGCAAAAGGACAATTATTTCAACGACCGGCATCGCAATGATAAACATTAAAAAATATTTCATCTTCATTCCTCCTGCACAGCCCATTTCTGGTGCGGTACATCCATCTTACCTCATTGGCAGGGAATCAGCCAAAATTTCGTTTTACAGAACGTTTGCATGTCCATCATAAATGACTCCACGACCTGCATCGACCGTTATTCTTTGACCATCCGTGAAAACCTTGGTTGCGTCCTCCGCCCCAACGATGACCGGTATGCCCAATGTGACTCCTACAACAGCTGCATGGCTTGTCAAACCGCCTTCTTCCGTAATCAATGCCGCACACTTTTCAATTGCCGGCATCATTTCGCGGTCAGAACCGATTGTAATCAATACAGAGCCTTCCTTCACTTTTTCCAAAGCTTCCTTGGCATTCTTAGCGATAACCACTTCACCTTTCGCTGATTTCCTGCCGATTCCTTGAGCCTTCAAAAGAACCTCTCCTAACACATGAATTTTCATCAAGTTAGTCGTACCTGTTTCACCTACAGGCACACCGGCTGTAATGACGACTAAATCCCCATGGGAAACCAAGCCAGAATGCAGGCTTTCATCTATTGCGGTTTGAAGCATTTCATCGGTAGTCGTCGCTTTTGGACCAATCTGCGGATAGACTCCCCATGCCAAAGCAAGCCTTCTTGAAACATGATCATTGGATGTAACCGCAATGATCGGTGCTTTAGGGCGGTATTTGGAAATCATCCTTGCCGTATGACCGCTTTCTGTAGGCGTGATGATTGCCCCGGCATTAAGATTAAGCGCAGTGTGGGCAACGGATTGACCAATAGCATCCGTGACATTATGACGGTTCACTTTGCTTCTGACTGATAATATATCCCGATAATCAAGGGCAGTTTCAGCACGTGAAGCAATGTTATGCATCGTTTGCACCGCTTCGACAGGGTAGGTTCCAGCAGCTGTTTCGCCAGAAAGCATGATTGCATCCGTTCCATCAAATATGGCATTGGCCACGTCACTTGCTTCTGCACGGGTCGGCCTTGGATTACGCTGCATCGAATCGAGCATTTGTGTAGCCGTTATGACTGGTTTCCCGGCATTATTACATTTTTTGATCATTTGTTTTTGGACTAATGGCACTTCTTCTGCAGGAATTTCCACTCCCAAGTCTCCACGTGCCACCATCAAGCCATCTGAAACTTCCAAGATCTCATCAAGACGGTCCACGCCCTCTTGATTTTCGATTTTAGGGATGATTTGAATATGTTCCGCACCATTTTGCTGCAATAATTCACTTATTTCAAGCACATCGGAAGCCCTGCGTACAAATGAGGCAGCAATGAAGTCGATACCCTGTTCGATCCCAAAAAGGATATCCTGTTCATCTTTCTCCGTTATGCCGGGCAGGTTAACCGAAACTCCTGGAACATTGACGCCTTTTTTGTTCTTAAGTGTACCGCTATTCAAGATTTTCGTATGGATTTCTTTTCTGACCTCATCAATCTTCAACACTTCAAGCCCGATCAATCCATCATCCAAAAGGATTTTAGATCCTAGGTGAACATCATGCAGAAGCCCTTCATAGGTAATGGAGAATTTTTCAGGTGTTCCCAGGACTTCATTCATGGAAATAATGACTTCATTGCCGGCTACAAGCTCCATAGAATCATTTTCCATATTATTTGTCCGTATTTCAGGTCCTTTTGTATCCAACAGGATGGCAACCTGTTTACCCGTTTTTTCGCTCGCTTCTCTGATATTGCGGATTCTAGCGGCGTGTTCTTCATGATTTCCATGAGAAAAGTTAAGCCGTGCTACATTCATTCCCGCCTCTATTAATTGAACCAGTTTTTCTATACTTTCACTTGCGGGGCCAATCGTACAAACAATCTTGGTTTTACGCATAGTGTCATCCTCCTTTAAGGAAAACTCGCCGCCTGTCCACTTCTTGAAGACAAGGGGCGCAGTGTTTTATGTCTTCTTTTAAATACCCATTACTAAAAAGCGATTCCAATCGGTCAATAATGATTAAATGGATAGCTCAGCGGATAATTCATACATTTTCTTGTCAATTGTATGCGGTTTGGCAAGAGCTTCGATGATATCATAATCAACAAGTTGATTTTGTTCGATTCCGACAGCCCTGCCCCCTTTTCCTTCAAGAAGCAATTCAACGGCTCTTGCCCCAAGCCGGCTTGCCAATACCCGGTCATTTGCAGAGGGAGATCCTCCGCGCTGAACATGGCCCAGGACAGTTACACGGGTTTCAATTCCTGCTTTCGCCTCAATACTCCTGGAGATATCAACGGCACTTCCAACACCTTCGGCTACTATGATGATACTGTGCTTTTTCCCTCGGTCATGTCCGCGGTTCAGCTTTCCAATCAAATCATCAATCTCATATTCATATTCAGGACAAAGAATCGTTTCAGCTCCGCCAGCCAATCCAGCCCAAAGCGCAATATCGCCGGCATCTCTTCCCATCACTTCAACCACATAAGTCCTTTCATGAGAAGTAGCCGTATCCCGAATTTTATCGATAGCATCGATGACTGTATTCAGGGCCGTATCGAAACCAATCGTAAAGTCCGTACCCGGTATGTCATTATCAATCGTTCCAGGAACCCCGATACAAGGGAAACCCCTTTCCGTTAAAGCTCTCGCCCCGCGGTAAGAACCATCGCCACCAATTATGACAATGCCC
Source organism: Bacillus sp. 220_BSPC (assembly GCF_001054655.1). Classification (NCBI taxonomy): domain Bacteria; kingdom Bacillati; phylum Bacillota; class Bacilli; order Caryophanales; family Bacillaceae; genus Bacillus; species Bacillus sp. 220_BSPC. Next base: position 23,710 of record NZ_JVPL01000107.1, on the reverse strand, counting down.
TCGATACCATGTTTATTCAATTGTTCAATCGCTTTCAGCTGGCCTTCCTCCGTCTTAAATTCCGGACAGCGAGCAGTATGTAACATCGTGCCGCCTCTATGAATGATATCCCCGACCGACCCAAGTTCAAGCTTCTTTATATTGCCATTTATCAGACCCTGATAGCCATGATAAATACCGAAGACCTCCATTTCATGAAAAATTGCTTTCCGGACAACTGCTCGGACTGCCGCATTCATTCCTGGAGAATCTCCTCCACTTGTCAATACACCTATTCTTTTCATAAATGTCACCTCTCTACAGCACTAATCAATTTTAAGCTTCGCTATATCATTGTACCCTTTTTCAAGCTTCAATAAGCAGTAACTGTCTCACTTATGCATACTTGATGTTATAAGCCTAACCGATTCTCTTCAGAAATTGAAGTAAAATGGTGTGAAACTTTACATTCTACACACAAACCATATTCTTTACTCGTTTCGGTAATGAATACATATGCGCGAATGAAAGGATGAAAAAACGTGTTGCCCCAGGCAGCACGTTTTTCCTTTTCCAAAATGTGTTTATGAATGCTGTTCCACTCCCTTAGGTTCGCCCTCAGGTTGTTGTTTTGCAAATTCATATTCACCGATTTTCTTGAATTTCATATAACGCTGGTTGATAAGATCATCACTATTCAATGGCAACAGTTCATTGAATGAACGTTTCAGGATTTCCTTGATGGCTTCTGCCTGTAAATTCGAATCCCGATGGGCGCCGCCCCTCACTTCAGGAATGATCTCATCGATGACTCCTAAGCGGTTTAAGTCGGGAGCCGTGATTTTCATCGTTTCCGCAGCCCTCTTAGCCTGAGAGGCATCCTTCCACAGCAAGGCTGCAGCCCCTTCAGGGGAAATCACGGAATATGTTGAGTTCTCAAGCATGAAAATTCGATCTCCGACGCCAAGTGCCAATGCACCGCCGCTTCCGCCTTCACCTATGACAATACTGATGACCGGCACCTTCAGCCCTGCCATTTCGAAAAGGTTTTTCGCAATGGCTTCACTTTGCCCGCGCTCTTCAGCAGCTTTACCAGGGAAAGCTCCCTTCGTATCAATGAAACAAATAATCGGCCTGTTGAATTTTTCAGCCTGTTTCATCAGACGCAAAGCTTTTCGATAGCCTTCAGGATGAGGCATGCCGAAGTTACGACGGATGTTTTCCTTCGTATCCTTCCCGCGTTGATGACCGATGACAGTCACGGCAAGTCCATTAAATTCTGCGATTCCAGAAACAATCGCTTCATCATCCCCATAATAACGATCACCATGAAACTCGATGAAGTCATTGAATAACAGCGGAATGTAATCAAGCGTCGTCGGACGGGCTGGATGCCGGGCAATCTGAACTCGATCCCACGGTTTAAGATGGTTGTAGATATCCACTTCCAGCTTCTCTAAACGCTTTTCCAATGTTTCGATTTCTGCTGTAAGGTCTACATCAGCATCCTTCGAAATTGTCTTTAGCTCTTTAATTTTATTTCTCAGGTCCGTAATGGGACGCTCGAACTCTAATTCGTAAATCATAACCACTCACCGCCCGGGGCATGGATTTTAAGGATCGTCGTCAAGGTTTCCTTCATTTCCGTACGTTTGACGACCGCATCCAATTGACCGTGCTTCAACAAGAATTCAGCCGTTTGGAAATCTTCAGGAAGCTCTTCACGAATCGTCTGCTCAATGATTCTTCGTCCCGCAAATCCAATAAGGGCTCCAGGTTCGGCTAAATTAATATCGCCAAGTGACGCGAAACTTGCCGAAACCCCGCCTGTGGTAGGATGGGTCATCATTGATATGATCAGTCCGCCTTCATTGCTGAATATCTTGAGTGCTGCACTTGTCTTTGCCATCTGCATCAAGCTCAAAACACCCTCCTGCATCCGGGCGCCGCCTGATGCCGTAAATATGATGAACGGAATCTTCAATTCACCAGCACGTTCAATGGCACGGGTAATTTTTTCGCCAACAACGGATCCCATGCTTCCCATCCGGAAATTCGAATCCATGATGGCAGTTGAAACTTGGTACCCATTGATGCTTCCGACTCCTGTGACAACCGCCTCATTAATCTTGGCTTTCTTTCTATCTTTTTCCAATTTTTCCAAGTAATCCGGAAAATCAAGCGGGTTAACGGAAATCATTTCTTTATCAAATTCATTAAAAGTGCCTTCGTCGAATAAAAATTCGATGCGCTCATGGGAAGACATCGGATGATGGTACCCGCAATGCAGACAGACTTTCTTATTTTTCACCAATTCTTTTGTATACATGATTTTTTTACAGCCGGTGCACTTTGTCATGATTCCTTCTGGTACATCTTGTTTCTCCCGATCAAAAGGAACCGTTGCATATTTCTTCTTAGACTTCGCAAATAGCTCTTTAAGCAAGCTTAATCCTCCCTTTACCACCAATTATCTATTTTATGATACTTGGTACAAACTATATCAGAAATAAAATTAGTATCGTGTAAAAAGGTGTCATTCGCCCTTCGACATATTTCTAATTCTAATAAGATACGTTTCGATGGCTTTTTCTTCATCACGTTCGAGCAAATATGTAAGAAGTGCCAGATAATCTTCTTTTTTCACATTACCCTGTACCATCTCTGATGTTCTAGCATAGCTGTTGACAATGCGCCAAATTCTTTCCAGCAATCGATTGCGATTCATAATGGCAATTCTTAAAAAGAAATCATCATCATGAAACTTATCCGCTTTGACCCAGGCCATTAATCTTTTGATATCCTCAGCCGTAGCGAAAAAAGCGACGATCCGCAAACAGTCAATTTCAATCAGCCTTTTCGTCTCAGCCAAATCTTCTTGTACTTTTTTATCTTGCAAAAAAAAGGTTCCCAGAAGCTCGACTAGCTTATGCTCCTGGAAATCCCTAATAAACGTCCCTTCACCACGCCTTGTTTCTATTAAACCTAATAGCTCTAAGGCACGCAATGCTTCACGGACAGAGGAACGCCCAACATTAAAACGATCCGATAACTCCCGTTCTGATGGGATTTTATCTCCCGGCAGGAGGCTGTCCGCTTCAATCATGCTACGTAGGCTCTCAACGACATCGAGATAAATTTTGGATGAAGAAGTACGACCTGCCAAATTAATTATTCCTCACTTTTTCCAATGATCGCTAATTTCTTTGTTTTTTCTTTAATTACCTCTGGATCTACATTGATTCTAGCTACTCCAGTTTCCATCGCTGCCTTGGCAACAGCAGCCGCAACGGCAGGTGCCACCCTCTCATCAAATGGAGCAGGGATCACGTAGTCTTCGTTCAACTCATGCTCCTGTATTAATCCAGCAATGGCTTTTACTGCAGCGACCTTCATTTTTTCATTGATATGAGTCGCACGTACATCCAAGGCACCACGGAAAATCCCTGGGAAAGCAAGGACGTTATTGACCTGATTCGGGAAATCCGAACGGCCAGTTCCAACAACCTTGGCACCCGCTGCTTTTGCATCTTCCGGCATGATTTCCGGATCTGGATTAGCCATCGCGAAAATGATCGCATCCCGATTCATCGAAGAAACCATTTCTTTTGTCAATGCACCTGCGGCAGAAACACCTATAAATACATCAGCGTTTTCAATGACAGATTCCAAAGGTCCTGAAACCTTATTTCGATTGGTCACTTTCGCCACTTGTTCTTTTGTATCATTCATACCTGTCGAACGGCCCTCATAAATGGCACCCTTCGTATCACACATGATGATGTCGCGAACTCCATAGCTATAAAGCAATTTAATGATGGCAATGCCCGCAGCGCCTGCGCCATTCGCTACCACTTTAATTTCTGACATTGATTTATTCACCAGTCGTAACGCGTTCACAAGACCGGCAACAGTAACAATGGCTGTACCGTGCTGATCATCATGGAAAACAGGAATATTCATTTCTTTCTTGAGTCGTTCTTCAATTTCAAAACAATTTGGTGCGGCTATGTCTTCTAAGTTCACTCCACCGAAAGTCGGTTCGAGTAATTTAACGGTCTCTACAATTTTGTCCACATCCGTCGTTTTTAAACAAATCGGGAAAGCGTCCACTCCGGCGAAACTTTTAAATAAAACGGCTTTTCCTTCCATGACCGGCATAGCAGCTTCCGGACCGATGTTTCCAAGTCCCAAAACAGCCGTTCCATCAGAAATGACGGCAACAGTATTCCCCTTCATTGTATAGTCATAAACGGTTTCCGGCTTATCGTAAATATCTTTACACGGTTCTGCGACACCAGGAGAATAAGCCAGGCTCAAATCTACTGCGTTCCTAACCGGCACTTTCGAAACTGTTTCTAATTTTCCTTGATTCAAGCGGTGCATATGTAACGCTTCTTCTCTTAATGTCATAGTTTCACTCCTAAAACAAATTGGGTAACCCATTATCTTATATGCTGAAATCTAGTGGTCAGACCACAGCGGCCTGTTTTCAATATAACATAACTATTAAAGTTGTAAAACAGTTATTCTTTCTTGTAAACCACATTCCCTTTTCCCACCAAGTCAAATAATGCCTGCATCAATCTATCTGTAGGATTGACCCAATCCCAATAAGATAGCTGTACATAGCGGTTTTCCCTCTCGTAAAAAAGCATGACCTTGGTTTCACCGCTATGCTGCATTAAAATTTTTTTTATTTTTTGCAGTGTATCCTTCGTTTGCTTGCCAGCCTCAATTTTCAGGAATATCGTTCCGTTTTTTTCCTCTTTCATCTGCTTCACTTTTTCAAGCGGGTACACGTTCCGGATCAGGAGCTGGGTTTTTCCATCCCGCTCTTCCAATGTCCCTTGCAGCATAACGAGTTGTCCATGATTCAAGTCGGCAGAGTGGTTTTTATAAACATTTGGAAAAACGACCGCTTCAATATCCCCCTCTTCATCACTGACGCTCAAGAAAGCCATCACATCGCCCTTTTTTGTCCTTATGGTTTTAACCGAGGTGATGTAAGCGCCAAGTAAGACTTTCGATTCCTTTTTATTAATAGCTTCATCTATTGTCAAACAGCCGAAGTGCTGAAAAAGTTCTCTGTAGCTTGTCACAGGATGATTCGATAGATAAAGCCCCAATGCGCTTTTTTCCAAAGAGAGTTTGTCCTCGATTGGGATAGGATCGACCCGGTGGTATTTCGGTTTGAGTGAAAACTCGCCATCCGAAAACATATCGAATAGGTCATCATCCGGATTAACCAATTCCGTATGATTGATCGCTACGTCCAAGCTCGCCAACAATGTTGCCCGGTCTTCACCGAATTCATCAAATGCACCTGAATGGACAAGCGCTTCCAACACTTTTCTATTTACGATTTTCCCCGAAACGCGCAAACAGAAATCGAATAAATCAGCGAACTTCTTCTGACGCCTCGCAGCAAAGATATCTTTTAGGACCGTCCCGCCTATCCCTTTTATGGCTCCAAGGCTATAACGGATCCCTTCCTTTTCCGGTAAAAACGGGTAACCGCTCCGGTTAATCGAGGGGGGCAGAATCGCTATCCCTTTCTTCTTTGCTTCTCGGATATATTGCGAAATCTTTTCATCATTCCCGACAACCGATGTCAAAAGTGCTGCCATGAAATATTCCGGATGGTGGGTTTTCAAGTAACCCAGCTGATAAGCGATGAAACTATACGCCACCGCATGACTTCGGTTGAATCCATAGTTAGCGAAGCGGACAATCAAGGAATAAATCTCATCTGCCGTTTTTTCGGAGTATCCTTGTTTCAATGCGCCGCTCACGAAATGCTGCCGCTCTTGATCCAGAACATCCTTCTTCTTCTTCGAAACGGCACGTCGGAGCAGGTCAGCCTCCCCTAATGAAAACCCTGCTAAGCGGGAGGCGATTTGCATGATTTGTTCTTGATAAACGATGACCCCGTATGTAGGCTCGAGGATATCCTTCAAATCCTCGTGCAGGTAATCAATCGGAGCAAGTCCATGCTTTCGCTCGATGAACAGCGGTATATTTTCCATCGGACCTGGACGATATAGGGCATTGACCGCGACGATATCCTCGAATCGGTTCGGTTTCAGCTTGATCAAAACCTTTCGGATGCCATCCGATTCAAATTGGAACACTCCGGTTGTTTCGCCTCTGCCTAAAAGGGCCAGCGTCTCAGGGTCATCCATCGGAATATGGGACAAGTCGAGCTTTTTCCCCGTTCCCTTTTTAATGTTATTTATAATATTATCGATGAGCGTTAAATTGCGGAGTCCAAGAAAATCCATTTTTAGAAGTCCCAGTTCTTCGAGAAGGTCCATTGGATATTGAGTCAGGTGGATACCGTCATGCCCTCCCTGAATCGGGATATGTTCGGTCAGTGCCTGGTCACTGATGACGACGCCGGCGGCATGTGTCGAAGCATGGCGAGGCAGCCCTTCAAGCAATAACGCGGTTTGAAATAGTTTTTGATTCAGGTCACTCTCATTAACGAATTCCCTAAGCCTTTTAGATTCCTTGAAAGCCTCGGGAAGCGTGATGCCCAGACGGCCTGGAATCATTTTCGATACCGCTTCCTGTTCCTTTGAATTCAGGCCGAAAACACGTCCTGTGTCCCTTAACGCAGCCTTGGCAGCCAATGTTCCGAATGTAATGATCTGTGCTACATGAAGTTCCCCGTACTTCTTCGCGACATAGGCAATCACTTCTTCACGGCGGTTATCCGGAAAGTCAATGTCGATATCCGGCATCGAGACACGTTCCGGATTCAGGAAACGCTCGAATAGCAAGGAATGTTCGATTGGATCGACATCCGTGATCGACAGCACATAAGCGACCATCGACCCTGCGGCCGACCCCCTTCCTGGACCAGTCAGGATTTGATGGTCCTTAGCGAATTTCATGAAGTCCCAAACGATTAAAAAGTAATCGCTGAATTTCATCTTGGTGATGATATCCAATTCATATCGCAGGCGCTCTTCATATTGAATGGATGGTTCCGGCACTCTTTTCTTCAGCCCTTGGAAGCAGATGGCTTCGAGCATTTCCTCGGCTGTGGCTCCATCCTCAGTAGGGTACTTAGGCAGAAGTGAACGATGAAATGGAATGTCCAGATTGCATTGCGCGGCAATATGCAGTGTATTTTCGAGTGCATCCGGCCTGTCATGGAATAGTTCTGCCATCTGAGCACGGCTTTTCAAATAAAATTGATCGGAATCAAGAACCGTATGCGTCTCATCCGCAAGCTTGTCGCCATTTCCGATTGCCAATAAGACTTCATGAGCGAGTGCATCGCTTTCGTTCAAATAATAGACTGGATTCGTCGCGACAATCTTTATCTCTAAATCTCTCGCCAACTGACTTATGGCTTCGTTACCTTTTTCCTCATCCGCAATCGACAGTCTCTGTATGGATACATAAAAGTTATCATGACCAAAAATTTGCAGAAATCGCCCTGCTGCCTGTTTGGCTTCTTCAGGGTTTTCTTCTCTCAATAGCGTTTCTATTTGCCCCTCTGCACCTGGTGTGATTGCAATCAAGCCCCCGGAATAGGCTTTAAGCCAATTCATTGGAATGCCTGACGGGGATTTCGTTTTTATGGCACTGCTTATTTTAAGCAGGTTTTGATATCCTTGCAGACTCTTTGCCAATAAAAGAAGTCCATGTGGAGATTCCCGTTCATCAAGGACATCCGCAAGTATGCCGATGATCGGCTTAATGCCCTGCTTCTTGCATTCTTTATAAAAATAGACCGAACCGTACATAACATTTCGATCGGTTAAGGCAAGACTTGTACAGCCATCCGCTTTCGCTTTGGCCACAAGTTCAGTGATCTTCACCGTACTTGTCAGCAGGCTGTATCCGCTCTGAATATGGAGATGAGTATACACGTTTTTTTCTCCCACCTTTGTAAGGCATGTTTCTTTTCATTATAGTGTTTATTTCAAAAAAAGAAAATATGTTCTCATTACCAATGCAATTTAACTTCCTGATTTCCGGCGACTATCATAATACCTCTGAATATCCCATATAAATGGAATAGAAGAATATCAAGCAAAAAAGGATGATGATATATGAATGAAGCCTTTGTTCCAGCCTTCCTCAACAGCTTTTTCATATCGCTTGGCGTATTGCTTGGCGGCTCGATAATCGGGGGCCTCGCCGCTTTTTTTACAGGACAAGCCCCGATGACGACTGTATTCAGGCTGTCGGACAGCCTTCGTATTTGGGCGATTGTCGCTGCGATCGGGGGAACCTTTGATATGGTCTATAATTTTGAACGCGGTATTTTCCACGGGGAAACGAAGGATATAGTCAAGCAGGTCCTATTGATACTATCTGCACTTGGAGGGGCACAGACAGGAGCACTGATCATCAACTGGTTCACGCAGGAGCATATTTCACCATGAGGATTCCTCCCTATCACCGGACTCCTACCTGGCAGCGTTTTTTTGCCGGGGCCGCACTTGGCGGATTGATCAGCTGGGTGATTTTCTTTTATATGCATGGTGTCCAGCAGGAGAAGCAGATCCGGACCCTTCACGAACAAAGAGAAGAGATCAAGGATTTAAATGGGGAAATCGCAATTTGGGAGCAGGATTATAAAAAATTGAACGAGAAAAACGAGGAGATCCTGACGATTCAGGAAGTGGAAGTTACCATCACGAATGAAAAATACAGTCTGGATCGGCTGAGTATTGCTGAAGCCGAGGATGTGATTGAGGACGACCTATCCTCTCTTCTCGCCAAAGATGTCGCCAGTGTCTATGACGGAAAGGTGCTGTTGAAAAAATCGATAGAAAATAAGATCGTGACCATCAATAAAAAGCGCTATCAACTTGAAGTCGTTGAAATCATGTTTTATACGAAAATGAATATAGAAATCAAACTAAAAAGGACTACTTCTTAAGGATGGGTGAATATCCACCGAATTTAAAAGACCAAATCATTTGTGATTTGGTCTTTAAGTTTTTATCATTCCGCTTTATTCAACTCTTCCATGTCGGCAAGGATATTATCCACTTCATCCCAAGAATAGATCGAAGCCCCTGCTGCAAACGGGTGGCCTCCGCCGTTATATTTACGGGCAATCGTATTGATGATCGGTCCTTTAGAACGGAAACGGACCCTGATTTCTTGATCCTCTTCAATGAAAAAGATCCATGACTTAACATTTTTAATCGAACCTAGCGAGGAAACGAGCTGCGATGCCTCAGATGTAGAAGCATTGAATTTTTCAAGTATATCTTTCGTGATGATCATTTTCCCCGTTCCATATGGAAGGATTTCAAAATGCTGCAGCACATATCCATTCAACCGGACTATGCTTTCCTCGACGTCATACATCTCCTGATATAACAGAGGGCGGGAGAACGAATAGTGAATCAATTCACTGGCATAGGCAAATGTCTTTTCAGTCGTGCTTTGGAATAGGAAACGTCCTGTATCGCCAACAATGCCTGCATATAGAAGGCGTGCCGCTTCATCACTCATCTTCAAGCCTTGTTCTTTACCGAACTGGTAAAACTCGTAAATCATTTCACTTGTGGAACTTGCCGATGTATCGACCCAACGCATATCCCCATATGGATCTTCATTAGGATGATGATCGATCTTAATCAGTTTATCCCCCGTCGTGTAACGTGCATCACAAATCCGGTCCGTATTTGCGGTATCACAAACGATGACCAAGGCACCTTGATATGTTTCATCCGAAATCACATCGAGCCTTCTTAAATAATTCAATGACGGTTCCTCTTTCCCGACCGTATAAATTCGCTTTTCGGGGAAAGATGCTTTCAGGATTTCCGCCAATCCCCCCTGTGATCCATAAGCGTCCGGATCTGGACGGACATGACGATGGAGAATGATAGTATCATAACGCTTTATATCTGCTAATATTTCAGCTTTCATATTGATCTCCCCTTAACATATGTATTATCGAGCCTTATAAAGATGATATATTTCATTTAATCAAAAAATTGCGGAAATAGGAAGACTCATCTTGTTTACTGTGGCATTCTCTTTCATTTCCCGCTACAATAAAAAGGTACATATGTTAAATTGGGGGAATTTCAAACGATGCCTATTCTTGTCACCTTGATCGTTCTTTCACTAGGGGTCTATCTGTTTTATAAAATCAAATCGGTCCGAACCAGAATGCCGATGGAGAAAAAGTGGATTTCAGGGAAGTCTTCCATTGCCCTCGGTGCGTTTGTCGCACTATTCGGAATCAATCAGCTTTTTCTATTCCACACGACCATCACTTATATCATTGCCGCCGTTTTCATCTTCGTTGGCTTATTCAGTATTTGGGGCGGCTATAAAATGTATAAATTTTATTTGCCGCATGCAATCGAAGAAGCTGCAAATCAAAAAGGATAATCGAATTTCGATTATCCTTTTTATTTTTCATGATCGGTCCAGCAATTGACAAGTCAACATCGCCTTGCCGACAAGTTTGCCTTGGTTAAACACCTCGACATCTACTTTTCCGAATTTACGTCCTACATCAAGGACACGCGGATGGATTTCAAGTGTACTGTCGATCTGGACTGGCTTGATGAAGTAGATCGTCATGTTTTCCACGACCAAGTCACCGCGCTTATAGCTTCTAAGTGCACGATTTGCCGAGTCGGTGACCAATGTCGTGAACACACCGCTTGAAATGGTACCAAGGTAATTGGTCATCTGCGGGGTGACGCCATAGTTATACACTTCCTCGCCCTTGCCGCGATTCGAAGTCATCACAAGCTGGCTGGTGATCGTATCGTCGATCGTTTCGCCGACCTGTGGCTGCCTTTGACTCATTTGCAATGCCTTCAGCACATCCTGCCTGCTCACGATACCCTTTAGGATATGACTGTCATTCACGACCGGGATTAACTCGATCCCTTCCCAAACCATCATATGTGCAGAAGATGCCACACTCATTTTATCGCCTACGGTCATCGGGTTTTTCGTCATCACCTTATCGATGAGAGTCATCTCTTCCTGTCCGATGATATCTTTTGATGTGACCATTCCTTGAACCTTCATATTGTCATCGACAACAGGGAAACGGCTATGCCCCGATTCCTGATTCAGTTCATGCCAGGTCTGAACCCGGTCACCCACTGTCAAAAAGGTCGTTTCCTGTACGGGTGTCAAAATATCCTCCACCAGCAAGATTTCCTTTTTGATCAATTGGTCATAAATCGCCCGATTGATCATCGTTGCGACGGTAAACGTATCGTAACTCGTTGAGATGACAGGCATCTCCAATTCATCGGCTAACCTTTTAACAGGCTCTTCAGTATCGAATCCCCCGGTGATCAGCACCGCTGCACCCGCTTTTAACGCGTGCTCATGGGCCTGTGTACGGTTCCCGACGATCAGCAGGTTTCCTGCCCCTGTATATCTCATCATGGCATCCAGCTTCATCGCCCCGATGACGAATTTATTTAATGTCTTATGAAGTCCCGTTTTCCCTCCAAGAACTTGTCCGTCAACAATATTGACTACCTCTGCAAAAGTGAGCTTTTCAATATTCTCTTTTTTCTTTTTCTCAATGCGGATCGTGCCTACCCGCTCAATCGAGCTCACGTAGCCCTGGTTCTCCGCCTCTTTAATTGCCCGGTATGCCGTACCTTCACTAACATTCAATGCTTTCGCTATTTGACGGACGGAAATCTTTTCGCCGACAGGGAGCCCATCGATATGTTTCAATATTTGTTCATGCTTTGTAGCCAAGCGCTTCACCCTTTTCACGGTATTCCTATTCTCCATTATAAGGTCAAAGAGCCCAGTTTATCAAACAACTACTAGTATTGGCGCAACCTTTTGTATTCCGGCTGTCGTTTTACCTTTTGTTTCTTAGGAGAATATAGTATGCCCGTCAAGTTTCCTGCTACCGCCAACAATGCAAACAACAGCCAGGATCCAGCAAACAGACCCTCCAGACCGCCACTTTCCAACGACAAGCGCGGCACGGCATAATACAGCATCACACCGCATAAAAGCAAACACAGTAATAACCTCTGTTTCATCCAATCCCCCCTTTTTTTCATCTATTCATTTTATGCCTGTGAAAGGAAAAAAGACTTGGCTGCTGAGCGAGAGTTTACTTTCAGATAGATTCACTTTGTATGGATTCTTTTTTCATAAAAGAGGAGTGAATTTACTCGATATACAAAAGGAGGGATTAGTTTTTGTCAAACATATCAATTCAATAATAGTTGCTTTGAGCGCCCTAACTATAGATGGATGTTCCGAAGCAGGTACTAAAGTGGCAGTCAATGGAGAGGAAAATGATTCTAAACAGACAGATAATAAAGAAGTGTCAGAAATAAAAATGAAGTTTAGAAAAGAAACTCACTGTACGGGGTAGTTTGCAAGGAAAACAGGAAGCAGTAGTATTGTAAAACACCAATCATCACTTGGTCCACAGCGGTGCAGACAAACGCACCAACAACCACGACTTTCCCATGCATTAGATTTGGAAACTGGACGCTATCTCGATAATGAGATATACGGAAGTGTATATGTAAAATAATGAACTTGACTTATTTTCCTAAAGTACTCCTTTTCTAATAAAAAACAAAAAGTCTTTAGTAAAGGCGGATATAAATTATTAAGTCTTAATGGAGAAAGAAAAAGTCAACTTACAAACCTTCCAAAACTGAGGGCAATTGGGTTTCTCTCTTAGTTTTAATGCAGAGTTGATTGGAACGGAAGGTGCGAGACTCCTGCGGGGATGCGAGTCCAAGGGAGACCCCGCAGGCGCATAAGCGCCAAGGAGGCTCCCGGACCGCCCGCGGAAAGCGAGTGCCTGCAGTGGAAAGAAACGGTCAAATATTACAAACCTAAAAAAAACTGTCGACACACTCCATTATCATCGAACTTATCTATAGTCTGATGGAAGCACCTGCAGGCTCCCGCTCCTTTTAAAAGTCTATTTCATCCCCGGCTTCCATGATCAGTCCATTTTCCTCTTCAAGCAAGTCGAGGAATTTTTCAGGATCCTGTTTGATGACAGGGAAAGTATTGTAATGAATCGGCACGACTTGTTTGGCTTGAAGGAATTTCGCTGCAAGTGCTGCATCTTCCGGGCCCATGGTGTAATTGTCGCCGATAGGCAAGAATGCCAAGTCAATCGGATGTCGTTCCCCGATCAGTTTCATATCGGAAAATACCGCTGTATCCCCTGCATGATAGATCGTTTTCCCTTCTATCGTAAGCAATATTCCAGCAGGCATTCCTAAATAAATGATTTGCCCCTCTCCATTATTGAATCCCGTTCCATGGAAAGCTGGCGTCAGTTTCACTTTTCCAAAGTCGAACTCGAAAGCTCCGCCGATGCTCATCCCGTGGGTCCTGACCCCTTGATCACCCAGGTAGTCGGCAATCTCTGCAATGCCGATGACAAGCGCATCATGCCTTTTGGCCAATTCAACCGTATCACCGACGTGGTCATTATGGCCATGTGTTAAGATGATCACATCCGGTTTCACATCTTCCACCTTCAAATCGGTCAATTCGTTTCCAGTAATGAATGGATCGATTAAAATCGTTTTACCATTCGTTTCGACTTTTACAACTGCATGTCCATGAAAAGATACTTTCATTTTTGATGCTCCCTTCCCATACCAACAATTTTTTTATGTAGCTTTCTTAGGCCTTTCCCATTTACTATACTTTTAAATATTGCTAAGGTAATTATATCTTATTAATGGAGGTACCGTCATGAATGAACGTTTGAAAGAACTACAAACTTGGCTACAGGCGAATGAGGCTGAAGCCGCTTTACTTACATCTACAGAGAGCATCTTCTATTTGAGCGGGTTTTTTAGTGATCCTCATGAAAGACTGCTGGCACTTGCCATTTTTGCAAATGCCGAACCTTTCCTTGTCTGCCCGCAGATGGAAGTTCCGGATGCTAAACAGGCTGGATGGGATGGAGATATCATCGGTTACACCGACATTGAAAATCCTTGGGAAAAAGTTAAGCAAGCAGTCAAGGATCGCGGTTTAACCATTCATACAATGGCCATTGAAAAAGAGCATATGAATGTGGAACGTTATGAAAAGGTCCAACAACACTTCGGAGCACCGAAGCTTGTTTCCGCAGAAGAAAAACTTCAAAAGATGCGAATGATCAAATCGGAAGATGAAATGGTCAAAATCCGTGAAGCATGCCGCCTTGCCGACTTTGCGATTGAAGTGGGTGTCAGCGAAATTCATGAAGGTAAAACGGAAATGGAAATCCTTGCAGCGATTGAATACGAATTGAAAAAGGCCGGAGTGAGCCAAATGTCTTTCTCCACCATGGTCCTGACTGGTAAAAATGGCGCTTCCCCGCATGGCACACCTGGGAATACGAAGGTTCAGCGCGGCGACCTTGTCCTCTTTGACCTTGGCGTCGTTCATGAAGGGTACTGCTCTGACATTACTAGAACGGTTGCTTACGGAGATATCAATGATAAACAGGCAGAAATATATGAAACTGTACGTAGAGCACAAGAAGCTGCCGTTGCAGCCAGTAAACCTGGTGTATCCTGTTCCGAGATAGACTTGACGGCCAGAAACATCATCAGGGATAAAGGATACGGTGAATTCTTCCCGCACAGGCTCGGCCACGGACTTGGGATCAGTGTCCATGAGTATCCATCCTTGACTGAAACGAATTCCCTCGAACTTCAATCCGGAATGGTTTATACCATCGAACCTGGCATATATGTTCCAAATGTTGCAGGTGTCAGGATTGAAGATGATCTACTGATCACCGATGCCGGCTGTGAGGTTTTGACCAAATTCCCGAAGAGCCTGCAAATCATAAAGTGATAATGCATGAACCATTTAATATAACGAAATCCGAATACCCCCGCCTTCATTTAAGACGGGGGTATTTTTTCAACATATCAACTAATCGGTCCGCAGTTCATACTTCATTGCTTTATCACTGCCGTCAAACCAAATGACCAGCCATTCACTGTCTATTCTTATGATTCCCCTCTCGTCACCGAGATAATAAACAACATTATCTTCCTCTTTAAAATATTCCGTTTCTGTTGGGGACCCTAAAAACGTGAACACATCATCTTTTGTCATGCCTATCAATTCATGTTGATTGATTAAGTCATCTACCAGGTAGACTCTTCCTTTATCATCATTTAACCATCTTTCAGTGGTGAACCTTGATTCAGATTCATTTACCCCTAACAGAACCACACAAAAAACCAGAAGGGCAAAGCCAAGGCTTGATATGACTATAAATCTAATCTTGAGTTTCCTTTTATTATGCTTATTGGTATATTTCCATGAAATCCATTGAAAAAATAGTAATAGAATAAATGGAAGCAGCAGTGCTGCTATACTCATAAAACTGATTGAAGCATGTATAAAATTGATGAAGAAAATATAAATGAAATAGGTCAAAGCATACAAAAGCATAAATGAATATAAAGCATAGTTTACTATTTTTGAAACACTCAAAGAAAAAACTCCCCTCTCACACCAAAGGTTACCATTAAAAAACAAATAAGGTAAAAAGGAGAGATTTTCGTTACTGCATGATTCATTACATCATAATAAGGTTGGAATCATATTGTTTCATTTTTGATTTCCAGATTATTGGCATAAACATTCGCTGATTTGTTACAATTGAAATCAGATACATTAGGTAAATCATTGTATAATAGGAATGAAATAGAAGGAGGAGATTCACTTGAATAGTATAGATTATAAAAATATTCTTGTAGCAGTGGACGGCTCGGAAGAAGCAGAGTGGGCCTTAAAAAAGGCCATCTACTTAGCAAAACTCAGTGACGCTACCCTTGTGCTCACACACATCGTGGATACAAGGAATTTCCCTACTGTCGAAGCTTATGATATGACTATCCGTGATCACTCTGAAACCTTTGCCAATGAGCTATTGGACAAGTATAAAACGGAAGCCATTGCCTCCGGGATTACAAAGGTCCAAACAGAAGTTGCCTATGGTTCTCCTAAAGTTCAAATTCCAAGGGATTTAGCGAAAAAGCATTCGATCGATTTAATTGTCTGCGGTGCAACAGGCCTTAATGCAGTCGAACGTTTCCTTATCGGCAGCGTGTCGGAAGGCATCGTTCGCCATTCAAACTGTGATGTAATGGTCGTGCGTACGAATCAATAAGAGAAAATGATAAAAAGCTCGTTCGCCAAATTGGTGAACGAGCTTTTTCCTGTTATTCACTTACCAGTTTTTCCGCTTTTTCAATCGCCAGCAGGACTTGGGCAAAACCTGTACCGCCCGCACTGTTACGGCGTTTAACTGCCTCATAAGGATTTAATGCATCATAAATATCCTGATCAAACAACTCGGAAGCTTCCTGGAATTGTTCAATGCTCAGGTCGACTAAATAGCAGCCATTCTGGACACAGAACAATACAAGCTTCCCGACCACTTCGTGCGCCTCACGGAAAGGCATTCCCTTTGAAGCCAGGTAATCAGCTAATTCCGTCGCATTCGAGAAGTCATTTTTTGTTGCTTTTTCCATTACGTCCGTTTTCACTTTCATCGTTGAAATCATGCCGGCAAATATTTTAAGTGAACCAACAATGGTCTTAACCGTATCAAAAACGCCCTCTTTATCTTCTTGCATATCTTTGTTATAAGCAAGCGGCAGTCCTTTCAAAACAGTCAATAACCCCGTTAGGTTCCCATAAACCCGTCCTGTTTTACCACGGATCAATTCCGCCATATCAGGGTTTTTCTTTTGCGGCATGATGCTGCTTCCAGTGGAAAACGCATCATCCAATTCAATGAATTGGAATTCCTGGCTTGACCAGAGAATGATTTCTTCGCTGAAACGGGATAAATGCATCATCATTGTCGCACTGTTGCTCATGAATTCAATGGCAAAATCACGATCACTTACCGCATCAAGGCTGTTTTCGTAAATTCCCTCAAACCCCAATAGCTCCGCACTGAGGGCACGGTCAATCGGGAAAGTCGTCCCAGCTAATGCCCCAGCACCCAATGGAGAAATGTTGATTCTTTTGAAACTCTCGGTGAAGCGCTGCTTGTCACGCTCAAGCATCCAAAAATAAGCCATTAAATGGTGGGCAAACGAAATGGGCTGTGCACGCTGCAAATGTGTATAACCTGGAATCAGTGTTTCCACATTTTTCTTGGATTGTCCCAAAATCGCTATTTGCAAATCATTGATGAGTTCCAGAATCACTTTCGTTTGGTTCCGCATATACAGATGAAGGTCGGTCGCAACTTGGTCATTACGGCTTCTTCCTGTATGAAGCTTTCCGCCAACTGGACCGATTTCGCTTATTAGCATACTTTCCAGGTTGAGGTGGATATCTTCCATCTCAACCTGGAAAGTCAATTCACCCTTCTCAGCTTTTTCCTGTAAGCTTTTCAGACCCGCAATGATCTGATCCGCATCTTCTTCAGGTAAAATGCTGCATTGCTTTAACATGGTTACATGAGCTAAACTGCCTTGAATATCTTCAAGGACAAGTTCCTGGTCAAAGGAAATGGAAGCTCCAAATTCATCTACCCATTCTTCGGCAGATTTCGTAAATCTTCCTCCCCAAAGCTTGCTGCTCACACTGTCACCTTCTTGTTATTGACCATGCTGTTCACTTTCGTCGGAAGTCCCCATAGCTTAATGAATCCAACTGCTGCATCATGATCGAATTCGTCTGCTTTTGTATAGGTAGCCAATTTTTCGTCATATAGGGAGTACTCGGATTTTCTTCCTTCAACAATCGCATGACCTTTGAATAGTTTCACACGGACCGTACCCGTTACATTCACTTGTGTTTCTTTCAGGAATGCAGCCAAAGCTTTTTGAAGCGGAGAGAACCAAAGTCCCTCATAAATCAATTCAGTCATTTTCTTCTCGATCACCGGTTTGAAGTGAGCCAGTTCTTTAACAAGCGTGATATCTTCAAGTTCTTTGTGTGCAGCTATCAATGTCATCGCACCAGGAGCTTCATAGACTTCACGTGATTTGATTCCTACTAATCTATTTTCAACGTGATCGATACGTCCAACTCCGTGTTTGCCGGCAATTTGATTCAACTCGACGATCAGGTCAGCCAATTTATAGTTTTTATCATTCAATGTAACCGGCACACCTTGTTCAAAACCAATTTCAATGATATCGGCAGTATCTGGCGTACATTCAAGGCTTGTAGTCAAATCATATGCCTCTTCCGGCGGAGCTGCCCAAGGATCTTCCAGGATTCCGCATTCGTTACTTCTTCCCCAAAGGTTTTGGTCAATCGAGAACGGGCTCGCCATGCCAATCGGAACGGGAATGCCATTTTTCGCTGCATATTCAATCTCCTCTTCACGAGACCATTTCCAGTCACGAACAGGTGCAAGGACTTGCAAATTAGGGTTCAATGCGGAGATGGATACTTCGAAACGCACTTGGTCATTTCCTTTTCCCGTACAACCGTGTGCAACGGCTACCGCGTTTTCCGCTTCAGCCACTTCCACTAATTTCTTCGCAATCAGCGGACGTGATAAAGCAGATACCAATGGATATTTCCCTTCATACAAAGTATGTGCCTGAAGAGCCGTCAATGCGAATTCATCAGCGAATTCGTCCTTCGCATCAATGACATAGGAACTTACCGCACCGACAGTGATCGCTTTTTCCTTAATGAAGTCCAAATCTTTTCCTTCTCCGACATCCAAGCAGCATGCCACAACTTCGTACCCTTGATCTTGTAACCATTTAATTGCAACGGAAGTATCCAAACCTCCGGAATATGCTAAAACAACTTTTTGATTTTCCATTTCCATCGTCCTTTCGTGTGAATAAAAATTCATCGTTTGTTATTTTTATTCAATCTATGATTAGTACTTTATCATCTTTATTAATGGAATACAAGGGGTATTTTAAAGATTTCGCTAAATAATCCGCTAATATTTTCAGGGAATTTACACATTGGATGCTTCCGCGAGAATATAGTAAACTAGGAGTATGATAAATCGAAAAGCGGAGGGCATATGAGAGAACTATTTATCTATGATGAAAGGCTCGGCATCTCCATTCCCGATTTGAATCTGGAGTGGGATGAATATACAAAAGGCGAGCAGCAGCAAATACTCGTACATTGGGAGAATATCCGGGGAAGCATCCCGGACCGCATCAAGGAACTGGAATCCACGATTAACAGAAAGCAGTTTCGGCTCTCCGATGAGAGTAATTTCGCCAAATCATGCCAGCTCAATTCCGAAATTGCGGAACTTGCTTCCATCATCAATGATTTATGGCTTTGGTATCGTGCCAATCAAGCCGTGACGGAGAAGATGCATAATTAAGGCCTATTCCATGCAAAAAAAAGCCACAGTTTAAAACTGTGGCTTTTTTTTTGCATCCCTCTTATAAATCCTTGCGGAGTTCACCGACGACATGTCCCAATTCCGGAAGAATCAATTTATTCATCGCAAGCCGAACCGCCCCTGATGAACCCGGGGTGGAAAAAACCGCTTTGTTGTTCACGACTCCGGCAATCGCCCTGGAGAGAATGGCAGCTGCCCCGATATCCTCTTGATAGCTGAGCATACGGAAAATCTCACCAAAACCGGGTATTTCCTTGGTCATCAATTCTTTGACCGCCTCGATCGTTACATCCCTTTTGGCGATGCCGGTGCCCCCATTTGTTAATATGACATCAACCATACCGCTTTGGCTGCCAGAAGTGACCGCATCCTGAATCGCCTTCCGCTCATCTTTAACGATTACATATTCCGTCACTTCATGACCACTCGATTTCAATAATTCCTTCATCAGTGCCCCGCTTTTATCCGTTTCTTCATCACGCGTATCGCTGACGGTTATCACCATGCAGCGAACTGCCTCCGTGACGGCTTTTTTATGATTCTTGACACTCATTCTCCATCAGCCTTCTTCTCCAGTAAATAACGATATTGATAGAACTTCTGTGCAAATTCACTGACATTCCTGGTCATTTGATAATTGGATCCAGCCCCGATGGCCATGCTGATGAACGGTATGCCCCGAACCAGTTTTTTGCGGAAAACGGCAATGGATAATGCTTTCAACAGCTGCTTGAGCGGCTGTTCCATCCATGTAGGGTTTGTCAATTCTTCGATTCCTAAATAAAAATAGTCATCTTCTGCGGTCTGGACCTCCCGGATCAATTCTTCCCAGGCTATTCCTTGGAGCCTCTTTGGCATCGCTCCTGCATTGAATACCTTAAGGGCCAGCATCATTTCAAACGGTGTATTCACCTCGACACCATAAGACATCGCAATCAGCTGTACGATCCTGACATTGATGACGGTCATGGCCGGAATATCGCTCCCCAGCAGAAGCAGGCCTCCTGATCCGCTCATCCCTCCTTGTGCAAAAGAATATAAACGATGCTTAGCAATATGCTGATTAGCTATGTAATTCAACTGATCGATCGATAAGTGATTCAAATCACTCAACGTTTCGATTTCTTCATTAAACACGCGCGCAGATGCTAAAATCCGCTCTCTTGCATCTATTTGAACTTGTGAGCTCTGAACCATGGCATGCAAATGAAAAAGCCAGGTATCAAGCTTTTCAAAAAACTGTTGTTGGACGTTTTCCGGAAGAAGGGCAAACCCCTGCTCCAACCATTTATCATACAATGCAGCAAGATCCGTTGGCTCATATTGATAGAGTTTTTCCTGCCATTCACTAATTTCATTCCAAACTTTCATTTCCCGGTTCGTGAATTCCATGCATCAAGCCTCCTATGTACAGAATTGGTGGATTCTCCCTTAAGTATACCATAGAAGGAAGCATTTCCGAGAATAGATGATGGCGATCCGGCGTTCAATGATATGGATTGCCAGTACAAAAAATCCAAGAGAAGGCGAGAAATTCGATAGACTGCATTCACTGGAAAGACCCCCTTACCAGAGAGATAAGGAGATCATTATAAAAAAAACAGGAAGTCATGCTTTCCAGGTTTCTTTCAAAGCTATTTTCACGGTATCCCTGACAATCATGATTTCTTCATTGGTTGGGATGACCATGACTTTGACAGGGGAATAAGGTGTATTGATGAACGCTTCCTTGCCCTTGGTATGATTGAGATCCTTATCCCAATATACCCCCATGAATTCAAGTCCCTCCAAGATACGCCCTCTAATCTTTTGGCTGTTTTCACCGATGCCCGCTGTAAAAATGATGCCGTCCACACCTCCCATTTTAGCTGAATAGGAGCCTATGTACTTGTGAATCCGGTCTGCAAATACTTTAAGTGCAAGTTCAGCCCGCTCATTTCCTTTATCCGCTTCAACTTGAATATCGCGCAGGTCGCTGGAAAATCCGGAAAGGGCCAGCATGCCGCTTTTCTTATTCAGGACATCCAGCACTTCATCTGCTGTTTTTCCCGTCTTCTCCATGATATAAGGAATCAGTGCAGGGTCGATGTTCCCTGAACGCGTTCCCATGGTAACACCGGCCAAGGGAGTAAACCCCATTGATGTATCAATCGATTTGCCTCCCTTTATGGCCGTAATGCTTGCACCATTCCCTAAATGGCAGGATATCAATCGAAGCTGTT
This sequence comes from Bacillus sp. 220_BSPC, assembly GCF_001054655.1. Classification (NCBI taxonomy): domain Bacteria; kingdom Bacillati; phylum Bacillota; class Bacilli; order Caryophanales; family Bacillaceae; genus Bacillus; species Bacillus sp. 220_BSPC. The sequence continues at coordinate 2,179 of NZ_JVPL01000107.1, read as the reverse complement.
CAATTGGGCGGCCAATCATTTCGGCAGCACGCTGCGATACATATTTATGTGAAGTACCATGAAACCCATACTTCCTTATTCCGTACTTTTCATAATATTCAAGAGGTAAGCTGTATAAATAGGAACCTGCTGCCATCGTTTGATGGAAGGCGGTATCGAATACCGCAACCGCTGGCACATCATCAAGTATTCGCCTGAAGGCTTGGATCCCGGTGATATTGGCTGGATTATGAAGGGGCGCCAACTCGGAAAGCTTTTCGATTTCCTCTATTACATCCTCCGTGATCAAAACCGATTCACTGAATACCTCGCCGCCATGCACCACCCGATGCCCTACGCCATCTATCTCTTCAAAGGAGTCAATGATACGATGGTCAATGAGCTTTTTCAATAAAAGCCCTACAGCCACTTCATGATTGGGTATATCCACCGTTTCAGAAACATTTTCGCCTTCGACGCTTAAAGTGAATGCGGAATTTTTCAAGCCGATTCTTTCTACAAGACCTTTTGTAATTACTTTTTCACTAGGCATCTCAAAAAGCTGAAACTTCAATGAAGAGCTGCCCGCATTAATAGCCATGACTTTTGACATCGATCCTGCTCCTTTACTCTAAGTTAGTTCTTCCATATGCATCTCAATGAAGACGTGCAGTGTATTGTACAATCTTATCATGGCATGCGATTACAACCAAATAATAACGAAAAATTGCCAATCATCACTTTTCCAAAAAAAAATGAAAGCCAATGCCTGCGGCATCAGCTTTCATTGATTATTTTTCCTCTTTAAACCAATCATCCATCTGTTGCATGACAGACCTTGTCGCTTCGAAATCCGACAACTTCGGAAGTTGTACAAGCAATGCCTTCTTCGGAGCTTCGATACCCTCTTTTTTCTTTTGAAGAATCAGGATGCTTTTGGCAGCCGATTCATTCTTGAACATGGAAAGCGGCAGTTGCACCATCCCTTGAATATGTGTATGCTTCTTCAGGAAATCATTGAGTTTCGGAGCTTCTTCCGAGACGAACAGGTTATTCGGGACAATGAAGAATAGGTGTCCGCCATCCTTCGCGTGTTTAACACCTTGTTCAATAAACAAATGATGTGCATACGAATGTCCCTTGTCGGCCTTCAATTCATATTCAGCTGCACGCACATCATTCGGGTAATAACCAATCGGCAAATCACTGACCACAACATCTGAAGGATCGATGAAAAGCGGCTCCAAGCTGTCCTGATTGAAAAATTCCAGTGGATGTTCTTGCAGGTTGGCACCAGCATAAGCAAGCCTGATCAAGGTTTCATCAATCTCGACACCATATGAAGCGATGTTTTTATCAGTAAGTTGATTCATGATCGCAAATAGTAAGTTCCCCGTCCCAATGGCTGGATCGAGCATGACTATCTCTTTTTGGTCCTTGGTGAATTTACCGACTAAATAGCTGACGAACATGCCGACTGCATCAGGAGTCATATGATGATTCGGCTGAACGCTTTGCTGCATGCCTTTTAAAATGGCAAGCTGATACGCTTTACGGATTGCTTCCTTCTCATATTTCTCTGGTGAAAAATCTGCATAATGCTTCGCTAACCTTTTCTTCGATACTTCACTGATTTCATCCTGCAGGACTTTCCCTTGGAAGAAATTCTCGCCCGTTTCGCCCAAGGCGTCCAGATACGTACATGATAGTTCACTTTGCAATATTTGAGCTGTTTCATCAAATTCATAAAATAATTGTTCAACTGGGGTAGACTTCACTTATTAATTCCTCCTGTTTGCTTCTGTCCCTATTTTAAAGGTAAGAAGAAAGAGATACAAGCCGTACGTCCTGCTCATCATTCTTCGATTATTTAACGTACCGTTTTCCGTTTTGAAATTCCTCCTATAAGGAATCTCTCGCGCCCACTCCCTTTACAAAATTTTAAACATGAGTAAGTAAATAAGTACGACGTTGATTTCCACTTCAGGCACTCGCTTTCCGGCGGTCTGCCCTCGGCTTGCGCCTGCGGGGTCTCCCCTGGACACGCTTTTCCCGAAGGAGTCTCGTACCTTACATTCCAATCAACTTTGTTTTGAAATTTAGATAGAAAACCTTTTGTCTAACAAGTGGCTAGGACTGGTCACACCCCGAACCATGAAATGTTATTGGGGGACTTGATTTCCGTTCCAGGCACTCGCTT